>DASZDF010000186.1:0-2090 GCA_035942275.1 Solirubrobacteraceae bacterium
CGCCCGCGGACCCACCGCCCCCGCCGGTCCCCAGGCCGCCGCCGTCGGTGCCGGAGCCGCCGGACCCGCCGCCGCTCCCGCTTCCGCCGCCGGCGGGGCACGCCGACGCCTCGTCGCGGAAGCGCAGGACGTCGAAGCCCCGCGTGTAGTCGACGACGTAGACGATGTCGCAGGTGATCCAGTAGGCGGCGGAGGCGTTCGTGCCGGGCGCGCGGAAGTGCCCGACCTCGCTCGCGACGCCCATCGGGTCGACGCGCAGGAACTTCGTCCCGTGGTCGTAGGCCGCCAGCGCCACCACGCCGCCGTCGCGCCAGCTCGGGCGCGTGGCGAACCAGTGCGGCGAGCAGCCGAGCCCCGCGTTGACGGATGGGTTGCCGCTCGAGCGCTCGTCGTTCGAGTTCGTGAGGAAGTAGGTGCTGCGCGGCTCGAGCACGCCGGTCTGGGCGGCGCGGCTCGCGTCGAACACCGCGAAGTCCCCGCCGCCGGCCTCGCATCGCGGCGTCGCGTTCGTCTCGAACGTCGCCAGCACGAACCGGTCGAGGCCCTGGCGCGGCCACTCGACGGAGTGCCAGCGCTTCGCCGGGTCGGGCGAGCGGGCGAGCACCTCGGGCTTCACCGGGTCGCGGCGGACGTCCATGAGCTGGATCGGCGCCGAGGCGCTGAGGACGAGCCCGGGGGCGATCTCGGTGACGTCGTGGACCTTGCGCGAGGGCAGCACGCCGCCGTCGGTCCAGTCGCCGAGGACCTTCGGCTGCGCCGGGTCGCTCAGGTCGACGACCTGCCCCGTCGACGTCGGCCCGGCCGTCGTCGCCACCTTGTAGCTGCCGAAGAGGTAGCGGCAGTCGAGGACGCAGCTCGCCGTGTGGGTGCCGGCGCCGCCGACCTCGGCGACGAGCTTCGGCTCGCGCGCGTTGCGCACGTCGTAGACGTAGAGGCTCCCGGTCGTCGCGAAGTCGCTGAAGATCAACGACCGCTCGTCGGCGGCGACGTCCTCGTTCTCGAAGCGGCACTGGAAGTTCACCCGCGAGAGCAGCTCCGGGTTCGCCGGGTCGCTGATGTCGTAGGCCGAGAAGTGGGTCTGGCCGGTGACGTAGAAGCGGTCGCCGACCCGCCGGCCGCCCGGGGTCATGTCGAGCGACTCGCCGGCCAGCCAGCCGAGGTGCTCGACGTTCGGGGACATCTCGGGCGCGCCCGGTGGCGGAGGCTCGCGCTCCTCACCGCAGGAGGGCAGGACGTCGCCGTGGCCGAACGCCTGGCCGCCGCCGAGCAGCAGCCACGCGGCAGCGGTGAGCGCCGCCGCCTTCACCGTCCCACCGCGACGGGCGACTCGTGTCCTTCGTGCTCCCACCGTCCCACCTCCCCGTTCGTCCTCGCGTTGCGATCGAAGCGTGCCGGGCTCAGCCCGCCGAGGGCCGGAGCATGAGCCTCGCCCAGGACGGCCGGCGCGAGCGCCTCCCCCGTCGCGGGCGCGAGCGTCACGCCGAGCATGGCGTGGCCCGTCGCGACGAAGAGCCCCGGCCGTGCCTCTCCCACGACGGGCAGCCCGTCGGGCGGCAGCGGGCGCAGGCCGCACCAGTCGCGGCGCGCCTCGCCCGGCGCCCAGTCGCGCAGGTAGCCGCTCGCCGCGCGGGCGACGGCCGCGACCCGCCGGGCGTTGAGCCCGAGGTCGATGCCGGCGAGCTCGAGCGTCCCCGCGAGGCGCAGCGAGCCGTCGGCGAACGGGCTCGCGCCGGTCTTGGCCTCGGTCAGGTAGAGCGGGCGGCGCGGCAGCGGGTCGGGCCCGGGCGCGGTCACGCTGTAGCCCTTCGCCGCCTCCAGCGGCACGCGGACGCCGCACCCGCGCAGCAGCTCGGCCGACCACACGCCGGCGGCGACGACGACGCGGTCGGCGTCGAGGGCGCCGTCGCGGGTCTCGATCCGCCAGCCGGCGCCGGGACGCGCCGCGGGCGCGATCCGCTCGACGGCGACGCCCTCCGCGATCCGCGCGCCGCGGCGCGCGAGATCGTCGACCAGGCCGGCGGTCAGCGTCTCGGGCCGCACGTGGCGCTCCCGCCGCGCCAGCAGGCCACAGGCGACGGCCTCACCCGCGG
>DASZDF010000187.1:0-1502 GCA_035942275.1 Solirubrobacteraceae bacterium
GGTCGTGAGCGCGCGGCGGGGCGATCCGGAGCCCCGCCGCACGACGACGTCGGACGGGCCGCGGAGGAGGCGGAGCCGGCCGAACGGGATCCAAGGGAAGGATCCCATCCTGCCGTCGGATACCGACGGTCAACCAGGACGCTTCCACCGCCCGGCGCGGCACAGTCGGCCGGGGACCCGCGGAGCGGGACGAGCCGGGCGCCAGCGGACGCGTGGGTGGAGCGGCGCGCGATCGCACCCGCCTCCCCTCGGTGAGCCGTCAGACCACCCCGAGCCCGTCGAGCGAAACCGCGCGGAGCGCTAAAGCGACGAGACCCAGCCGCCGAGGGCCATGCGGAGGAGCTCGGCGGGGTCGCGGGTCGTCAGCGCGCGGCGGGGGGATCCGGAGCCGCGCTGCACGACCACGTCGGAGGGATCGCGCAGCACGCGGAGGCGGCCGTCGGCGACGAGCTGCTCGTCGACGCCTCCCATCCGGCCCTCGAACATCGTCCACACGGGCGTGCCGAGCGCGGCTGCCTCGCGGTTCATCGAGCCGCCCGCGCTCACCAACGCGTCGGCGAAGGCGACGAGCGAACGGGCGTCGATGGCGCGCCCCGGGACGATCACCGACGAGAGGCCGAGACCAAGCACGTCGCGCGCCTGCTCGGAGTTGCGGACGAGCACCACCGTCTGGACGCCCTCCTCGTCGAGCCGTTCGAGAAGCCGCGGCAACAACGGCGTCGTCGACCCACCGAGGTAGAGCGCATAGGAGGGCGCCGTCCGCACCACGCACAGCGGCAGCGAGCGGTCCACGCCGAGCGCCTCCAGAACGCCGGCGTCTGGCTCGAAGCCGTGCAGCACGTACTCCTCCTTCAACCCGGGATACCGCACGAGCTTCGACCCGCGCGCGCCGAACCGGGCGAGGCGCTCGGGCGGGATCGCCTCCGGCACGAGGACGCGGTGAGCGAGCCGGCAGTTGAGGTGGTGCTGCGCGAGCGCCCACTCGTAGTCGAACATCGTCGCGTTCGGCACCCGGAGCACGCGGCACGCGATCGGCAGGTCGGTGGAGCCGTGGGCGAGCGCCGCGTCGAAGGGCCCGCGCGAACGCCCGAACGACACCATCAACCGCGCGCGCGACAGCGCGGCGCGAGCCTTGTCCGCCCGCCGCACGCCGCCGTGCGAACCGAAGGCGGTGTACGGATGCCCCCAGTCGTCGAGCAGCTCGATCGTGTGCGAGAGCGGCCGCGCCGTGATCTCGACCGAGTGCCCGCGGCTCTCGAGCAGCTCGACGAGCGGCCGGAGGACCACGACGTGCGCCGTGTTCGTGAGGTCGACCCAGATCCGCAAGCGGGGGAGCCTACGGCGCGGCGATCGTGCGCTCGAAGATCGTCGCCATCGCGTCGACGAGCTCGTCGGCGTCGACGGGCTCGCGCTGCACGAGCTGCTGGTAGAAGGCCCGCTCGACCATCCACACCAGGGCGAACGCCGTCGGCCCCGCGGGCACGGCGCCGCGCGGCTGCTCG
>DASZDF010000188.1:0-7847 GCA_035942275.1 Solirubrobacteraceae bacterium
TTGCGGTTCGTCTTCAACGTCACGTTGCGCTGCATGACGGCGGGGCGGATGCACAGGACGTGCGCGTCGGCCTTGCCGTCGACCAGGCAGGGGAAGCCGTCGAAGCGGATGCAGCGCCCGCACACCGTCTTCTCGGGGTCCTCCTCGTCCAGCCGCACGCCGACGGGGAGGTGGAACGGGTTCAGACCCGCGCGCGCGAGGTCGTCGTGGAGCTGTTGGATGCGCGGCTCGTGCGATACCGCCGGGTACGGGAAGGGCGCGGAGGCGGGCGGCTCCGTCGGGTCCTCGCCGCGGGTCCCGTGCACCTCGTACAGGCGCTCGGCCTCGGTGTAGTAGGGCTCGAGGTCGTCGTAAGCGAGCGGCCACGCCGGCGAGACGACGCCGTGGTGCCGCACGGGGCCGAAGTCGCGCTCGCGCATCCGGAACAGGACGGCGCCGTAGAACTTCGTGTTGCCGCCGACGAAGTACTGCTGGTGCGGGCGGAACTCCTCGCCGTCCTTGTCGAGCCACTTCTCGGGGGTCGCGTAGCGCTCGTTGAGCACGACCTCCTCGGAGTCCCAGTTCTCGGGCTCGCGCCGGAGGTAGGGCCCGCGCTCGAGCACGAGGACGGACTTGTCCGACCCCGCGAGCCTGTGCGCAAGCGTTCCGCCGCCCGCGCCGGTGCCGATGATGATGACGTCGTAGTGGTCCATGTCTCACACCAGCGCGATGGGGGTGCACCAGGCTCCGGTCGCGCCACGGAGCTTGGGGAAGGTCAGGACGAGGGCGAACCGCCGCACGCCGTCGGCGGCCAGCTCGCGCAGGTCGAGGTTCTCGACGACGTAGACGCCGTGGTCGACGTTCAGGAACTGCGGGACCTCGAACGGTCGCGCCGGGTCCTCCGGCGGCACCGGGCCGTACGACCAGGTGTCGCAGCCCGTCAGCGCCACGCGGCGGTCGACGAGCCAGCGGGCGACCTCCATGCCGGGCCCGGGCTCGCCCGCGAGGTACGCCTTCGGGTCGTCCCAGTGCCGGCCGTGGCCGGTGTGGAAGAAGACCGCGTCGCCGGGCTCAGGCTCGATGCCCTCGAGCGCGTCGACGCCGATGACGTGCTCGTCGCGCGCCTCGACGAGCCAGCCGGTCGTCGCGAACTGCGGCGCGGTCTCGATGCCGAGGCGCGTCGCGCCCTCCGGCGTCGTGTCACGGCGCAGCGACCAGCCGTCGTGCCCGGTCGCGCCGCGGCGCAGGTGGCAGAGCGCGTCCAGGTGCGTACCGACCTGCATCGTCGCCGTCACCAGCTCGATCGACCAGTCGACCTCGTTCTCGCCGAGGGGCGGGCCGGCGTTCGGCGCAAGCGTCTGCTTGAAGTACCGCCCCGGGAAGACCGGGATCCCGTCGTGGAGCTCGCGTCCCAGGTCGTAGACGCGAGCCTCCTTCACTCCGACGACCACGGCGTCGCGAAGCTCGGGTACAGGGTCAGCCCGCCGTCGACGAAGATCGTCTGCCCGGTGATGTACGCGCCGTCGTCGGATGCCAGGAAGCACGTGACGCCGGCCATCTCGTCGGCGGTGCCGGCCCGGCGCAGCGGGATGTGCTCCTCGACCTGCGCGGCCTTGACCGGATCGTCGACCCACGCGCGGTTGATCGGCGTGATGGTCGCGCCCGGGCCGACGCCGTTGACGCGGATGCCGGCCGGCGCGTACTCCAGCGCCAGCGTCGTCGTCAGGTTGGCCATCCCGCCCTTGCTGACCGAGTAGCCGAGGTAGTTCGGCTTGGGGATCCGCTGGTGGACGCTCGAGATGTTGACGATCGACCCGCCCTCGCCCTGGTCGAGGAAGCGCCTGATCGCCTCGCGGGCGCACATGAACGACCCGCGCAGGTTGATGTCGATGACCTTGTCGAAGTCGCCGTTGACCAGCTCGTGCGAGGGCTTGGAGATCTGGATGCCGGAGTTGTTGACGAGGACATCGATCGAGCCGAGCCCGTCGACGGTCTCGGCGACCATCCGCACGACGTCCTCCTCCTTGGAGACGTCGCCCTGCACCAGCAGGTCCTGGACGCCCTCCTGCCGGACCTGGTGGACGCAGGCCCGCACCTGCTCCTCGGTGTCGGCTGCCTCGTCCGGCGTCGTCAGGTAGTTGATCGCGACGTTCGCGCCGTACTCGGCGAACCGCACCGCGATCGCCTGGCCGATGCCGGAGCTGCCGCCGGTGACCAGCACGTTCTTGCCTCGGAGTCCTCGCATGCGGACCCCGTCGCCCGCCGGCGCGAACCGTTACGCGTAGCACTTCGCGCTCCTGCGGGACGAGGGAGGCGTCCAACACCCGACGACCCAGGAGGTCGCACCCGATGTCCCGTTCGTACCCCCTCCTCACGCTCGCGACAGCCGTCGTGGGCGCGCTGCTCGTCATCGACACGCTCGCCTTCGGCGGCTCCGCCGAGGCGTGGATCGCGTTCGGCCTCTCCCTCGCCGCGCTCGGCACGTCCGCCGCGACGCTGCGGACGAACGCCGGTCACGCGGTCGGCACGAGCCTCATCAGCGCGTGGACCGGCCTCGTCGCGCTCGGCATCTTCGCCGGCGCCACGCAGACGTGGCTGATCTTCGCCGGCGGCGCCGCGATCGGCGTCTCCGGCGTCGTCGGCAACGCGCTGGCCGACCGTCGTCCGGCGCGGGCGCTCGTGTCGGTGCCGAGCACGCCGAGCACGAAGGCGGCGTAACGGCCGCAACGGCCGCGGGACGGGAGCGACATGACCGACGTGATCGCTCCCGTCTCCGCGCCCGGCCCGGCGCCCGCCGCCGAGTTCCGCCCGATCGCCGAGTACGGCCTGCTCGCCGACTGCACGTCGGCCGCGCTGGTCGACCGCTCTGGTTCGATCGACTGGCTGTGCCTGCCGCACTACGACAGCCCTGCGGTCTTCGCGCGGCTGCTCGACCCCGCAGCAGGCCATTGGGCGATCCGCCCCGCCGCCGAGTTCGAGGTCAGCCGGCGCTACCTGCCGGGGTCGCTCGTCATCGCGACCACATTCACGACGGCGACCGGCGTCGTCACGCTGACGGACGCGCTCGCGTTCGAGCCCGGCCAGCGCGGTCACGACCTCGGGAGGAACGCGCCGCACGAAGTGCTGCGCGCGGTCGCCGGCGTCGAGGGCGAGGTCGCCATGACGCTCGTGCTCGCGCCGCGCCCGGAGTACGGGCTCGTCAAGCCGCTGTTCCGGGCGGAGGGCGACGGCGGGCGCACGTTCGGCGGCCCGAACCGCATCTCTGTGCGCGCGGGCGTGCCGGTGGACGTGGACGACGCGACGATGAGCGCCTCGTTCACCGTCGCGGCGGGCGACGAGGTCGGGTTCTCGCTGCGCTGGGCGGCTCCCGACGATGCCGCGCCCGTGGCCACGGCGCCCGACGACGTCGCCGCGCGCCTGGTCGACGTCGCCGAGGGCTGGCGGTCGTGGGAGGACGAGCACGACGTCTACGCGGGGTCGAACCGCGAGCTCGTCAAGCTCAGCGCGCGGGTCCTGAAGGGCCTGACCTACCGGCCGACCGGCGCGATCGTCGCGGCGCCGACCGCCGGACTGCCGGAGACCGAGGGCGGCGAGCGGAACTGGGACTACCGGTACGCGTGGGTGCGCGACGCGTCCCTCACGGTCGAGGCGCTGTACATCGGCTCGTGCTCCGACGAGGCCGAGGAGTTCATCTCGTTCATGACGTCGTCGGCCGGCGGCCGCGTCGACGACCACCTGCAGATCATGTACGGGATCGACGGGCGCCACGACCTGTCCGAGCGCGAGCTGCCGCACCTGCGTGGCTGGCGCGACTCGAAGCCGGTGCGCGTCGGCAACGGCGCCTGGGACCAGGTCCAGCTCGACGTCTACGGCGAGCTGATGAACTCGATCTTCCTCTACCGCGACGCGCTCGGCGACCTGCATCCGGAGATCCAGGGGTTCGTCGCCGACCTCGCCGACGCCGCCGCGGCGCGCTGGCACGGCAAGGACTCGGGCATGTGGGAGATGCGCGGCGACCCGCAGCACCATCTGTCCTCGAAGGTCATGTGCTGGGTCGCGCTCGACCGCGCCGTCCGGATGGCGCCGAAGCTCGGCGACCACGCGAAGGCCGAGGCCTGGGGCGCCGAGCGCGACCGGATCCGCGCCGCGATCCTCGAGCGCGGATGGAGCGAGAGGCGCCAGGCCTACGCGCAGGCGTTCGACAGCGACGAGCTCGACGCCGCCGCGCTGCTGATGCCGCTCGTCGGGTTCCTCCCGGCCGACGACCCGCGGATGCGGTCGACGATCGAGGCGGTCGCCGACTCCCTGACCCAGGACGGACTCGTCCTGCGCTACCGCAACGACGACGGCCTGAACGCCGACGGCCTCGTGGGCGAGGAGGGGACGTTCGTGCTCTGCTCGTTCTGGCTCGTCTCCTGCCTGGCCCTGGCGGGTGAGGTCGACCGCGCGCAGAGGCTGTTCGACCAGCTCGCCGGCTACGCCAGCGACCTCGGACTGCTGGCCGAGGAGGTCGAGACCGCGAGCGGCGAGCTGCTCGGGAACTTCCCGCAGGCGGTCAGCCACATCGGCCTGATCGTCGCGGCGTCGCATCTCGACCGGGCGCGGGCGTGACGACGCACCGCTACGACGCGGTCGTGATCGGCGCGGGCCCCGCCGGCGAGGTCTGCGCAGGCGCCCTCGCCGACGGCGAGCTGCGCGTCGCGATCGTCGAGCGCGAGCTCGTCGGCGGCGAGTGCTCCTACTGGGGCTGCATCCCGTCGAAGACGCTCGTCCGCCCCGGCGAAGCGGTCGCGGCCGCGCGGCAGGTGCCCGGCGCGCGCCAGGCGCTGAGCGGGCCGATCGACGTCGGGGCGGCGCTGGCGTGGCGCGACTTCATGGTCTCCTCCTACGACGACACCGGCGCCAGCCGCTGGCTCGACGGGAAGGGCGTCGACGTCCACCGGGGGGAGGCGCGCGTCGTCGCGCCGGGCGTGGTCGTGGTCGGCGACGACGAGCTGCACGCGGACGACGTCGTGCTCGCGACCGGCTCCGACTCGTTCGTCCCGCCGATCCCCGGCCTGCGCGACCTCGACGGCGTGTGGACGAACCGCGAGGCGACCGCGCTGAAGGAGGTCCCGCGGCACCTCGTGGTGCTCGGCGGCGGAGCCGTCGGCGTCGAGCTGGCGCAGGCGGTCGTGCGGTTCGGGGCCAGGGTCACCCTGGTCGAGGGCGCCGAGCACGTGCTGCCGCGCGAGCCGAGAGCGGTCGGAGAGGCGATCGGCGCGGCGCTCGAGGCCGACGGCGTCCAGCTCGTGCTCGGCCGCCGCGCGTCGCAGGTTCGCAAGGAGGGCGGCGACTTCGTCGTGGACTTCGGCGACCGGGCCTCGGTCGCGGGCGACCGGCTCCTCGTCGCCACCGGCCGCCGCCCGCGCCTGCCGGAGGGCATCGAGGCGGTGGAGGTCGACGCGCGCATGCGCGCGGGCGAGCGGCTGTGGGCGGTCGGCGACGTCACCGGCATCTGGCCGCTGACCTACGTCGGCAAGTACCAGGCGCGCATCGCGGCGGCCAACATCCTCGGGGCCGGCCGCGAAGCGAGCTACGACGCCGTCCCGCGGGTCGTGTTCACGGACCCTCAGGCGGCGGCGGTCGGCGCGGCCGAGGGCGAGCTCGTCTCGACCGTCGCGCTGTCGGGGGTGCCGCGGACGGCGACCTACACCCGCGAGTACGCCGAGCAGCCGGGCTTCCTCACGCTCGTCGGCGACGGCGAGAGGCTCATCGGCGCCTACGCCGTCGGGCCGGACGCGGGGGAGTGGCTGCAGCAGGCCACCGTCGCGATCCGCGCGCGGATCCCGCTCGCGGTGCTGCGCGACACGATCCAGCCGTTCCCGACCTTCTCCGAGGCCTTCGTCGAGGCGCTCGCGGGCCTGCGGACGCGGCTCGCGGTCGCGGCGTGACGACGCTCGCCCTCCGCCGGCCGCGACGTGCGACACGGATCACCCGGGTGATCCCCGCGCGACGGGTTGACGGGTCACCCGGTCCCGCGAGAGCGTCCACTGTCATGGCCACCGCGGCGCACACCGGCAGCAGCGCCACGGACGACGCGCGCGTCGTCGCCGCGCTGCGCCGGGGCGACGAGGCCGCGTTCACCGCGCTCGTCCACCGGTACCAGACGCTCATGCTGCGGGTGGCGCGCGGCTACTGCCGCGACCCGCGCGTCGCCGAGGAGGTCGTGCAGGAGACCTGGATGGCGCTGTTCGAGGGCATCGACCGCTTCGAGGGCCGCGCGTCGCTGAAGACCTGGCTGTTCCGGGTGCTCGTCAAGCGTGCGATCACCCGCGGCACGCGCGAGCGCCGGCAGGTGCCGTTCAGCGCCTTGGGGCCGGCCGACGACGAGGACGGCCCGACGGTCGACCCCGAGCGGTTCCTGCCCGCGGACCACCCGCGCTTCGCGGGCCACTGGGCCGCCTACCCAGGGGACTGGGGCGCGCTCCCTCACGAGCGGCTCGTCTCGCGTGAGACGATCACCGCGGTGCGCGAAGCGATCGAACAGCTCCCGGAGCGGCAGCGGACGGTCATCGCGATGCGGGACATCGGCGGCTTCAGCGCCGACGAGGTCTGCGGGGCGCTGGACCTCAGCGAGGGCAACCAGCGCGTCCTGCTGCACCGTGCCCGCGCGAAGGTGCGCGAGGCGGTCGAGCGGCAGCTCGGGGAGGCGCCGTGATGGACTCCCCCGCCGACATCCGCTGTCACGAGCTCGTCGAGCTCGTCACCGACTATCTGGAGGGCGCGCTCGACGACGCCGCGCGCACGCGCTTCGAGCTGCACGTCGTGGCATGCCGCGGCTGCGCGAACTACCTGGAGCAGATGCGGGCCACTGCGGAGCTCGTCGGGGAGACCCCGGACGTCGAGGCGGATCCCGAGCAGCTCGACGAGCTGCTCGAGGCGTTCCGCGGCTGGCACCGGCGGACGCTGGAGGAGAGCTGATGCGCGCGTTCAAGTTCCTGCGGCCCGGCGGCGTCGGGTTGTTCTCGCAGACGCGCTGGCCGCAGCCCAACGGCGTCCCCGGGGCGTGGGTCCGTGCGTCGGCCGGGGACCCGGCGCTGTGCCGGGCCGGCGTTCACGCGTGCGCGGTCGAGCACCTGCCGTTCTGGCTCGCCGAGGAGCTGTGGGAGATCGAGCTCGAGGCGCCCGTCGCGCCGCGGCGCTCGAAGCTGGTCGCGCCCGCGGGTCGACTCGTGGCGCGCGTCGAGGCGTGGGACGAGGAGGCCGCGCTCGCGTTCATGGCGGAGACCGTCGACCGCATTCGCGGGCTCGACCGCCGCGGCTACGTCGCCGAGGCCGAGATCTTCTGCACCGGCGACGCCGCCCGGGAGGATCCGTTCGGCAACGCCGCGCTCAGCACGATGATCGCCGTCGAGGCGGCCGAGCACGCGGGCGGGCACGACGCCGTCCGCGCGGAGCGGGCGACGGAGGTCGCGTGGCTCGCCGACCGGCTCGCGATCGCCTAGCCCAGCAGCCCGGCCTGCCGTGCTTGCTCGACGGCGTCCGCTCGTCCGGCGGCGCCGAGCTTGCGGAAGATGTGGCGGGCGTGCGTCTTGACCGTGTTCACCGACACGTACAGCTCGTTGCCGATCTCCCGTTGCGACAGATCCGTCGCGAGCAGGCGGAGGATCTGGAGCTCACGTTCGCTGAGGTCGTCGCCCTCCACCGGGTCGCGTGACGATCCCAGCCGTTCCAGCACCATCGCGCCGGGCGCGGGACACGGCGCGAGCAGCTCCTGTGCCTCCTCGACGAGCGCGTCGTCGCCGGTCAACCGCGCGGCGAGCAGCAGCGCGTTCGCGCGCGCGGCCGGCGGGCCGCCGCGGCGCGCGAGCTCGGCTGCCCGCCGG
>DASZDF010000189.1:0-3180 GCA_035942275.1 Solirubrobacteraceae bacterium
CGGGCGGCTCCGCGCCGCCGGGCCGGGGTGCTGCGCCAGACGCGCCCCACTTCGCCTGCGCCGCGGCGAGCGCCTCGCGCGCCTCCTCCTCGCCGGTCGCGCCCGTCAGCACGAGCGCCGCGTCGAGCCCCGCCGCGGCCGCTCCGCCGACGTCGGCGTCGAGCCGGTCGCCGACGACGAGCGCCCGCTCCTCGTCGCCGAAGCGGTCGAGCGCGGTGCGGAAGATCTGCGGCTCGGGCTTGCCGACCGTCCACGCCTCGACGCCGGTCGCCGCCTCGACCGCCGCGAGCACGGCGCCGCTCGCCGGCCACGGCCCGTCGGGCATCGGGAACGTCGCGTCGCGGCTCGCGCCGACCAACTCCGCCCCCCGCAGGACCGCCTGCGCCGCCATCCGCAGCTCCTCGTAGTCGAAGCGGTCGTGGCGCGCGACGACGACGACGTCGGCGCGCGAGGCGAAGGTCGTCCGGTTGACGATCCGCAGCCCGGCGTCCGCGACGTGCCGGTGGACGGCCTCCGAGCCGATGACGAAGGCCGACCGCCCCGCGTGCCGCTCGTTCAGCGCGTGCTGGAGCGCGGCGCCCGCCGTCACGACCTCCTCGATCGACGCCTTGAAGCCGAGGCGCCACAGCTTCCGGACGAACTCCTCGGGCGAGTGGCTGCCGTCGTTCGTCAGGAACCCGACCGAGCGGCCGGACGCCCGCAGGGCGTCCACGGCCTCCACCGCGCCCGGCGTCGGGTCGTCGCCGACCCACACGCAACCGTCGAGGTCGAGCAGGTGGACGGCGTAGGCGGAGGCGAGCGGCGTGAGCGGCACCGTGCCGAACGCTAACCCCCTAAGCTGCCGCGCCGATGCCCCGCCGCCTGCTGCTCCCGCTCTGCGCCTGCCTCGCCCTCTCGCTCGCCGCCTGCGGCGACAACGAGGAGGACGTCGGGGAGCGCCCCGCGGGCACGAACACGGCGGGCACGACCGGCGCCGAGACGAAGCCGACCGAGCCCGCGTCCGGCTGCCGCAAGGTCAAGGAGCCCAAGCCGGAGAAGCGCAAGGTCAAGAAGCCGAAGTCGCGCCTCGACGCGAAGAAGACGTGGGTCGCGGTCGTCAAGACGAGCTGCGGCACCGTCGAGATCGAGCTCGCGGTCAAGGAGAACCCGAAGACCGCCGCTTCCTTCGCCCACCTGATCCGCGAGGGCTTCTACGACGGCCTCTCGTTCCACCGGATCGTCCCGGGGTTCGTCGTCCAGGGCGGGGACCCGGAGAACTCGGGCCAGGGCGGGCCGGGATACAGCGTCGTCGAGCCTCCGCCGACGGACCAGACCTACACCCGCGGCGTCGTCGCGATGGCCAAGACCCAGCTCGAGGAGCCCGGGACCTCAGGCAGCCAGTTCTTCATCGTCACCGCCGAGGACGCGGGGCTGCCGGCGGAGTACGCGGTGGCCGGGAAGGTCACGAAGGGCGACGACGTCGTCGAGCTGCTCGCGAACGTCCCGAACGACCCCGCCGACAACCGGCCGACCGAGCCGGTGATCATGGAGAAGGTCACCGTCACCAGCCGGTAGCGCCGGCGGCGCGGGCGCGGCTCGAGCTAGCCGCCGCCGCGCGCTTCTCGCGCGGCGGCCTGCGCCTTCGCCTGCCGGCGCCGCCCGAACAGCGCGAGGAGGCCGAGCGCGATGATCACCACGACGAGCCCGAGGAGCAGGCCGCCGATGGTGCCGACGCCGCCGAACGGCAGCGCGATCAGCTTCGCCACGCCGAACCCGATCGCGACGAGCGCGATGACCAGCGCGAGGACGAGGAGGAAGCCGCGGATCTTCTGCGCGCGGCTCGCGCCCTGCGGCGGGGCGAGGAGCCCCATGACGCGCAGCAGGAAGAGCTGGCGGTTCGACGGAGGCGCCTGGCCGAGCCGCTCGACGGCCTGCTTGAGGTCGTCGGGCCGGCGCTCGGCGAGCGCGAGCGACGCGTCGGCCATGCGCCGCAGCGCCATGCGCTCCTGCGGGCGCGCCGCCGCGATCGCGCGCTGGAAGTGCTTGCGTGCCGCCGCGGCGTCGTAGCGCTCCGCCGCGCGCGCCCCGAGGATGGCCGAGGCCGCGGCCTTGTGCTTCTGCTCGTTCTGGAGCTCCTCGTCGGAGCGCGTCTCGAGCTGCTGCATCGCGGCCAGCGCGCTGCGCTGCTCGACCTTGATCTGTCGCTGCTTCGGAGGCACGGCCGCCAGTGTACGCTCGCCGCCCATGATCGCCCGTCTTGCTGCGTTGCTCTGTCTTCTGGCCCTCAGCGCACCAGGCGCCGCCCTCGCCCAGGGCGGCGGCGCGTTCCAGCCGCTGCCGCCCGCGCCGCCCGAGCAGCCCACCACGGTCGCGCCGGAGGAGGGCAGCGACGACGACGAGGGGCTGAGCGACACGCAGCAGCTCCTCATCGCGCTCTCCGGCATCGTGCTCCTGGTCGGCATCGCGTGGGCGATCGTGCGCGACGCGCGCGGCACCGCGCCGGCGGAGTCGCGCGCCCCGGTCGCGGCGGGCGACGCGCCGCAGCCGAAGGGGAGCCAGAAGCCGGCACGCGTGCGCCATCAGCAGAGCCGCTCGAAGGCCAAGGCGGCGCGGCAGGCGCGCAAGAGGGCGCGCAAGCGCTGAGTGCCCTCTCCCGGCCTCGTCGACGGCCGCTGCTGGTGGGCGACGTCGGCGCCCGAGTACGTCGCGTACCACGACGAGGAGTGGGGGAGGCCGGTGCGCGGCGACGACGCCCTCTACGAGCGGATCACGCTCGAGGCGTTCCAGTCCGGCCTCTCGTGGCTGACGATCCTGCGCAAGCGCGAGTCGTTCCGCGACGCGTTCGCCGGCTTTCGCATCGAGCGGGTCGCGCGCTTCGGCGACGCCGACGTCGCGCGGCTCCTGGCCGACGCCCGGATCGTCCGCAACCGGGCGAAGATCGAAGCGGCGATCGCGAACGCGCGGGCGGCGGTCGACGTCGACCTGACGGAGCTCCTGTGGTCCTTCGCGCCGGAGCCGCGCCCGGCGCCGCGGACGCCCGAGGACATCCCCGCGCAGACCCCCGAGTCGAAGGCGCTGGCGAAGGAGCTCAAGCGCCGCGGGTTCCGGTTCGTCGGCCCGACGACGGCCTACGCGGCGATGCAGGCGTGCGGGCTGGTCAACGACCACCTGGCCGCTTGTGTCGCTCGTAACGCATGACAC
>DASZDF010000190.1:0-2016 GCA_035942275.1 Solirubrobacteraceae bacterium
CCCGAGGAGCGCGCGGCCACCGGCGACGCCGCCGGCCTGGCCGAGCTCATCGCCCAGGTCGAGGGCGAGGTCTTGGCGAGCGGCCAGGCGCGGGAGGTGTCGACGGACGGCGGCAGCGCCCTCGGCCACCCGCTGCGGGGCGCGCGCGAGGAGACCGAGGGCGTCGTGTCGGTCTGGCGGCGCGCCCGCCCGTTCGCGCCCAGCGAGCGGGAGCTGTTCCACTACCTCGCGGCGCAGGCCGGGGTCTCGATCGAGAACGTCGAGCTGCACGAGACCGTGCAGCGCCAGGCGGTCACCGACGAGCTGACCGGGCTGTCGAACCACCGCCGCTTCCAGGAGGCGCTGGCCTCCGAGCTCGAGCGCGCGCGGCGCTTCGAGACCGGCGTCGGGCTCGTGATGCTCGACGTCGACAACTTCAAGCTCGTCAACGACACGCACGGCCACCAGGTGGGGGACCTCGTCCTTCGGGAGGTGGCGCGCGTCCTGCGCACCGAGTCGCGCGAGGTGGACGAGCCGGCCCGCTACGGCGGGGAGGAGCTCGCGGTGATCCTCCCGGCGGCGGATCTCGACGGTGCGTACGGGCTCGCCGAGCGCGTGCGGACGGGGATCGAGGCGCTGCGCATCCCCGTTGCCGGCGACGAGCCGCTGATCGTGACCGCGAGCTTCGGCGCCGCCGCGCTGCCGGAGAGCGCGCACGACCAGGGCTCGCTGATCGCCGCCGCGGACGCCGCGCTGTACGCCGCAAAGCGGTCCGGCAAGAACCGCACCGTGCGGGCGGAGCCCCAGGGCGCCCGGCCGTCTGGGTAACCTCCCCGCCCATGGGATTGCTGGACGACGCGATCCGCGAGCACCTCGACCTGAAGCGCCGCCGCGGCGCGGACCCGGCCGAGGTGGAGCAGCAGGAGCGCGAGGCCCTCGGCCCCGTGCGCGGCGCCGCGCCCGCGACCGCGGAGCAGCCCGAGCCGGCCGAGCCCGAGCTGCCCGACGCGGAGCCCGAGCCGTACGACGACGACGAGCCGGAGGCGCTGCCCGGCGACCCCGAGCCCGCGCCGCTCGCCGAGCCGCCGGAGCCCGCCGAGCACCACGGCGCCGTCCGCGCGCCCGGCCCGCCGGAGCACGTGAGCCAGCCCACGCAGCAGTACTCCGTCGACGAGCTCGAGGAGATGCGCCGCGAGGCCGAGCAGGACCCGGAGCCCGAGCCGCGTTCCTTCACCGAGCCGCCCGAGGACGTCGTGCCCGCCGACGAGGAGCCGGAGGCCGAGGACGTCCTCGACGAGACGCCGGAGTTCCTCCAGGAGGCGCCGGAGCACGACCGCCTCTGGTTCGAGCAGCGCCCGCCGCGCGACTTCGACTTCTGAGCGAGCATCCGCTCACCTGGCTGGACGTCTTCAGCGACCGGCCGCTGACGGGCAACCAGCTCGCGGTCGTCCATGACGCCGACGGCATCGACGACGAGACGATGCAGGCGTTCGCCCGCGAGACGCGCCAGAGCGAGACGACGTTCGTGCAGTCGTCGGACAGCGGCGCCGACTACCGCTGCCGGATCTGGATGACGCGCCACGAGCTGCCGTTCGCCGGCCACCCGTCGCTCGGGACGGCGGTCGCCGTGGCGCTCGCCCGCGGCGACACCAAGGCGTCGTACGTGCAGGAGACGCGGGCCGGGCTGCAGCCGATCGACGTCGAGGTCGTCGACGAGCGCCGGGCCCGGACGTCGATGCTCCAGGAGCCGGCGACGTTCGGGCCGGAGCTCGCGCCGGAGGAGGTCCTGCGCGCGGCGGGCGTCGACGCCGCGCACGCGCATCCGGAGCTGCCCGTGCAGGTCGTGCACACCGGCGTGCCGCAGATCCTCGCGCCCGTGCGGCCGGAGGCACTGCGCGACCTGCGGCCCGACTTCCCGCTGCTCGAGGCGCTGATCGTCGAGCACGACGCGGCGACGCTCTACCTCGCGGCGATCGACGGCGACCGCGTGCGCGCCCGCTCGCTGTACGTCGATCCGCAAGCCGTGTCGGAGGACCC
>DASZDF010000191.1:0-2086 GCA_035942275.1 Solirubrobacteraceae bacterium
GCGACGGGCAGCGAGGCGGACACGCAGCGGGCGCCGCGGGCGCGCCGGGGCGCGGGCGGCGGGACCATCGCCGTCCCGCCGGCGACGGGAGCCACCGGCGCGCCCTCGCACGCGAGGACGCCGTCGCTCCAGCGCGGGGCCGCCTGCGCAGGTGCCGCCATGAGCAGCGCAACCGCTGCGGCGAGGAGCAGGCGGCCCAGCGCGCGGGACGTCACGAGGTCGGCGTGGATCCCTCCACCCACTCGCCCTCCTCCCGCTTCCAGATCGGGGTGTTCGCCTTCAGCTCGTCGATGATCTCGCGCGCCCCGGCGAACGCCTCGCCGCGGTGCGGCGCGCTCGCCGACACGACGACCGACGGCTCGGACAGCGGGACCCGGCCCACGCGATGCTCGACGGCCGCCGCGCACAGCCCGTGGCGCTCCACCGCCGCGGACGCGATCGCCCGCATCCGTTCGAGCGCCATCTCCTCGTACGCCTCGTAGTCGAGGTGGTCGACCTCGCGCGTCACACCGCTGAAGGTGACGACCGCCCCCGCCCGCGGGTCGCGCACGAGCGCCTCGACGGCGGCGATGTCGAGCGGCTCGCTGCGCAGCGCGACATGGGGCCCGGCGCCTCCGGACACCGGCGGGATCAGCGCCAGCTCGTCGCCCGCCGACAACGGCGCGCCCTCGTCCGCGTACTCGCGGTTGATCGCCATGACCACCGGAAGCCCCGCCGCGACGTCGCCCAGCGCCGCGATGGCGTCGCGCACGAGCGCGCCCTCGGGCAGCTCGACCTCGACCTCGCTGCGCCCGGCGCGCTCGCGGAGCTGCGCGAAGAGTCGGATTCGAACTTCCATCTCCCGAAGTATCGCGACCGCGCAAGTTCACGTCGGGTGGCGCGTTGGCGGTCGTCGCAGGGGATGTTCCACACATTGGGGGGTTGTCTCATGACCAGGCGCGTCAAGCTCGCGCTGCTCTTCGGGATCGTCGCGGCGCTGGTGCCCGGCACGATCGCGGTCGGCTCGAGCCTCTTCGAGTCGCAGGGCCAGCAGTTCCACTACTTCGGGCCGGCTACGGACGCCACCGATCCGGACCAGCCCGAGTCCAGCGACAACGACGTCGCTCGGTTCGACACCACGGGCGTGGCGCCGGTCGGGATGACGCGCAAGGTCGACGAGACCGTCTTCGCGCTCGACAACCAGCTCGAGTTCAAGTACTTCTACGTCGGCCGTTCGTGCGGGGCCGGCTCGCCGCGCATCCAGCTCGCGGTCGACGTGGACGGCGACGGCGACACGGAGGGCAACCTCCACGGGCACGTCCGCCCGCCGTACTCCGCCTGCGCCATGAACAAGTGGGTGTTCGAGGACACGACCGACGACGAGCGGCGGTGGGAGATCGGCGCGGGCCTGCCGGGCGCGCGGCCGTTCCCGTTCTACACGTGGACCGAGGTGGAGGGTCTCCTCGGCGCCGCGACCGTCCGGCGGGGGTCCCTGATCGAGGACTCGCACGCGTTCTCGCCGGCCAACAAGGGCGAGGCGTTCTACGACCGGGTCCAGATCGGCAACGAGCACTTCGAGGACCACAACGACAGCGCGAACACCGGCGTCCCGGCGCCGTAGCGGGCGACCGCGTGGCCATGGGCGGCGGTACCCTCCGCCCATGGCCACGGAGCCCAAGCCCGCCCAGGAGCGGCTCACCGTCGCGCCGATCGTCGGGCCCGACGACCCGCGCCGGTTCACCGACTCCGGCATCGAGATCGAGAAGCTCTACACCGAGGACGACCTCCCGCAGGACCTGCCGGAGAGGCTCGGCGAGCCGGGCGAGCACCCGTACACCCGCGGCGTCCACCGCGAGATGTACCGCAAGCAGACGTGGACGATGCGCCAGTACGCCGGCTACGCGTCGGCGAAGGAGTCCAACGAGCGCTACCGCTACCTGCTGTCCCAGGGTGGGACCGGGCTGTCGATGGCCTTCGACCTCCCCACGCAGCTCGGCCTGGACTCCGACGACCCGCGCTGCCTCGGCGAGGTCGGCCGGACCGGCGTCGCCATCGACACGATCGAGGACATGCGGATCGCCTTCGACGGCATCCCGCTCGACCAGGT
>DASZDF010000192.1:0-3645 GCA_035942275.1 Solirubrobacteraceae bacterium
CCGTAGGCGTTCAGCCGCGCGCCGCTCGACGTCTTCCCCGCCCACGCGGGCAGCGCGTCCGCGCCCGCGAGGATCGCGGAGCGGACCTGCTCCACCGTCGCGTCGGGTCGCCACGACCACAGCAGCGCCGCGGTGCCCGCCACGAGCGGCGCCGCGAACGAGCTGCCGGTCATCGCCGACGTCCCGCCGCCCGGGGCGGTGCTGACGAGCGCGACGCCCGGCGCCGCGAGGTGCACGCTGCGCGCTCCGAAATTCGCGGCCTCCGCCGGCGCGCCCGCGTCGTCGGCGGCGACGCACAGCACGTTCGGCGCCACGACCGCGCACGGCCACGACGGAGCGGCGTCGACGTCGCGCCCGCCGTTGCCGGCCGAGACGACGAACAGCCGGTCCGGGTGGTCGCGGACGACCGCGGCGACCTCCTCGGAGGAGACCGGCGACTCGAGGCTGAGGTTCACGACCCGCGCGTGCCGGGCGGCGTAGGCCATCCCGCTGGCCAGGTCGTGGAGCGTCCCGCGCCCGCCCTCGCGGTAGACGTCGACGGGGAGGATCGTGCACGTCCAGCACACGCCGGCCGACGCGATGCCGTTGCCGCCGCGTGCCGCCACCAGGCCCGCGACGTGCGTCCCGTGCCCGCTCGCGTCGCCGACGTCGCCGCTGTCGTGCCCGCAGCTCCAGCCGGCGACGTCGTCGACGAGCCCGTCGCCGTCGTCGTCCGCGCCGTTGGGCTGCTCGGCCGCGTTGTGCCACGCGTTCGGCGCGAGGTCGGGGTGCCTGAGGTCGACACCCGTGTCGACGACGGCGACCACCACGGACGGGTCGCCGGTCACGATCTCCCACGCCTCGGGCGCAGCGATCTCCGTGACCCAGGGCTGATCCAGCTCGGGGTCGTCGGGAAGCGCCGCGGCGGACGCCGGAGTCATTCCGGCAACGAGCGCGGCAAGAACCAGCGCGGCCTTGCGTGGCAAGGCACGAGGTTACCTCTAGGCTGCCTCCATGCCAACCGCGACAGGTCGCCGGTACGGCGGTCGCGCCGCCGACGAGCGCCGCGCCGAGCGCCGCCGCAGGCTGCTCGACGCCGCGACCGAGCTGTTCGGCACGCGCGGGTACGCGGCGACCACGATCGAGGCGCTCTACACGGAGGCCCGCCTCGCCCCGCGGCACTTCTACGAGCAGTTCCCCGGCCGCGAGCAGCTCCTGCGCGCGGTGTACGACGAGGCGATCGAGGCCGTCGCCGCGGCGGTGGGCGCCGCGCGGCTGACCGCGCCGCAGGACGTCCGCGGCCGCGTGCGGGTCATCCTCGAGGCGTTCGCCGGCGCGATGCTCGACGACCCGCGGCGCGCGCGGATCGCGTACCGCGAGGTGCCGTCGACGAGCCGCGGTCTCGAGCGCCACGCGCACGGCGTCGTGCGCGGCTTCGCCGGCGTCGTCGAGGAGGAGGCGCGCGCGGCGGCCGAACGCGGCCTCCTCCCGGACCGCGACTACGCGCTGGCCGCGATGCTCCTCGTCGGGGGAACGAACGCGATCCTGCTCGACTGGCTCGCCGACGACGAGCGGCGCCCGATCGCGGACGTGCTCGACGAGCTGACCGGAGCGTTCGTGGCCGTGCTCGAGCAGCCGCGCTAGCGGGCGGCGGGTGCCGGCGCGACGGCGTCGCGCGCCGCGAGGACCGCCTCGATCGACCGGTCGACGTCCTCGAGCGTCGTCTGCCAGTTCGAGACCGAGATCCGCATCGCGTGGCGCCCGCGCCACACGGTCCCGCTCATGAAGCACGTGCCCTCGCGCTGGACGGCGCCGAGCACGGCGTCCGTCGCCTCGTCGTCGTCGCCGAAGCGCACGAGCACCTGGTTGAGCGCGTGCGCGAGCACCTGCACGCCGGGCTCCGCGCCGAGCCGCTCCGCGAATCGGTCCGCGCAGTCGCACAGGCGGTCCACCAGCTCGGCCACGCCCGCACGGCCCAGCGAGCGCAGCGCCGCGTAGACAGGGACGCCGCGCGCGCGGCGGGAGAACTCCGAGTTGAAGACGAGCGGGTCCCGGGCCGCGCCCGCGCCCGCGGCATCGGCGATGTAAGCCGCCGCCGCCGTCATCGCGCGCTGGTGCGCGGCGGCGTCGGCGACGAGCGCGATCCCGCAGTCGTACGGCACGTTCAGCCACTTGTGGCCGTCGGTCGCCCACGAGTCGGCCGCCTCCACGCCGGCCACCAGCGCCCGCCGCCGCGGGCGCGCCGCCGCCCACAGCCCGAACGCGCCGTCGACGTGCACCCACGCGCCGGCCTCGCGCGCCGCCGCGCACACGTCCGGCATCGGGTCGACCGCGCCGGTGTTCACGTTGCCCGCCTGCGCGACGACGATGCACGGGCCGTCGACCGAGGCGAGCGCGGCGCGCAGGGCGCCGGCGTCCATCGCGCCCGACGCGTCCGCCTCGACCTCCTCGACGGACGCCGTGCCGAGCCCGAGCAGCCGCAGCGCCCGGTCGACCGTGACGTGGCGCTCGGCGCCCGCGAGCACGCGGATCCGCGGCGCGCCCGGCAGGCCGTCGCGCTCGACGTCCCACCCCGCACGACGGAGCACCTCGCCGCGAGCCGCCGCCAGGGCGGTGACGTGCGCCATCTGGCACCCCGTGACGAACCCGAACGAGGTCGCCTCCGGGAGCCCGAGCACGTCGACGACCCACTTCCCCGCGACCTCCTCGATCGCCGCGACCGCGGGCGCGATGGTCGCGCCGCCGGCGTTCTGGTCCCACGCCCCGACCATCCAGTCCGCCGCGAGCGACGCGGGCAGCGCGCCGCCGATGACCCACCCGAAGAACCGCGGCGAGCCGAAGCCGGTGAGCCCGGGCGCGGCGTCGCGCACGAGGTCGTCGAGGACGCCCTGCGGATCGGCCGGCCCTTCGGGCAGCGGGACGTCGAGCACGCCGAGCAGGTCGGCGGAGGAGGACGCGGGTCCGATCGGACGGTCGCCCTGACCTTCGAGGTGGTCGGCCGCGTGGTCGGCGGCGGCGTGCAGCAGATCTCGCATCGCCGCCGATCCTCTCGGACCGCGGAGCTCCGTGCAACGGCCGCCCGCGCCCCACCTCGGGGCGCGGGCGCGCGCGGAAGCGTGCTACCGGGCGTCGACCGCGTGCCGATCGACCTTGCGGTGGAACCGCTCGCCGACCTTGCCGCCGATCACGGCGCCGACGAGCATGGTCAGCAGGCCGGCGGCCAGCGCGATGATGCCGCCGGTCGTCACGTCGCCCTCGTCGATCGGCAGGCGCGGCAGGTCCATGCGCTCGAGCACGTTCCACTCCGAGCCGCCGATGACGGCGGCGATCGCCAGCGCCGCCGCGATGAGGATCGCCCAGGCGAACACCCCGACGCCCTGGCGGGCGCCGTCGAAGCGCGCCATGCGCCCCGCGACGTAGCCGCCCGCGAAGTACGAGACGAACAGCACGACGAGCAGCGCGATGCCGCCGCCGATGGCGATCGTCTCGTTGCCGGCGTCGATCTGGTCGCCCTCGGTCAGCGCGAGCGCGGCGCCGACGGCGCTGAGGATGCCGGTGAGGATCGCGCCGAGGCCGGTCGCGGTCAGCCAGCCGAAGAACGCCGAGCCCCAGGCGATCCCGCCGAACTCCTCGCGCTGGCGCTTCGCCTCCGGCCATTCCTTGTCC
>DASZDF010000193.1:0-4519 GCA_035942275.1 Solirubrobacteraceae bacterium
GCCGGGCAGGACGAGCCCGCGCAGCGGGTGCTCCCAGCGCACGAGCGCCTCGGCGCCGCGGACCTCGCCGGTCATCAGGTCGACCTTCGGCTGGTAGAGGACGCCCAGCTCGCCGTCGGACATCCCGCGGCGCAGGTCGCCCACGACCGCGAGCGGGTCCGGGCGCCCGCCGGCGACGTCGAACAGCTCGTGGCCCGAGCGCGTCCCCTTCGCGGCGTACATCGCCATGTCGGCCCGCTGCATCAGCGTGTCGACGTCCTCGCCGTGCTCGGTGAAGCAGGCGATGCCGAGCGACGCGCCGACCTCGAGCTCCGCTCCGTCGACGCGGAACGGCCGCTCGAGCGACTGGAGGATCTTCTGCCCGACCTCGGCGCCGGCCTCGGCGTCGGGGGCCGTCGGCAGGAGGACCGCGAACTCGTCGCCGCCCAGCCGCGCGACGGTGTCGCTCGACCGCAGGACGTCCGCGATGCGCGGGCCCACCAGCTTCAGCAGCTCGTCGCCGCGATGGTGCCCGAGCGTGTCGTTGACCTCCTTGAACCTGTCGAGGTCCATGAGCATCACGACGGGCTTCGAGCCGTCGCGCTGGGCGGCGGAGAGCGCGCGGTCGACGCGGTCCTGGAACAGCGCCCGGTTCGGCAGGCCGGTGAGGACGTCGTGCAAGGCGCGGTTCTCGCTGAGCACGGCGGCGCGCCCGGCTGCGTGCAGCGCCGCCAGCGGCAGGAGGAGCATCGGGAGCAGCAGCGCGGAGAAGTCGGCGACGAGCACCGCGACCGGCGCGAGGCCGAGCGCGCCGGCGCCGGCGACGATCGTGAACGCGACGTCGTCGTTGCGCGCGCCGACCGCGCGCACGGCGAGCAGCGCCATGGCGGCGAGGAACACGGCCGGGATGTCCGCGGGCAGGAACGACGCGCCGCCCTCGTGCGGGACGTCGGCCAGCGCCGCGAGCACCGCCGCCGCGGCGCCGACGGCGGCGAGGTTCCCGCCGAGCCCCCGCAGGAAGGTGCGGGCCCGCGGCCGCTCGCGCACGCCGCGCACGAGGCACGCGGCGAGCTGCGCCCCGAACGCGATCAGCGGGCCGGAGAAGAGCAGCACCGCGAACGCCACGGCGGCCGCGACGGGCGCCTCGCGCTCGCCGCCGCGACGCGGGAGCTTGACCGGCCATGCGGCGGCCAGCGGCGCGGTGACCGCGAGCGCCAGCTGAGCGGCAACGCTCAAGCGGATCCCTCCCTGGGTTCGAGCGTGCGTCCGTGCATCGCGGACGGGATCATCGGGGTCCCAGGCGGCGCGGGCGCCCGGTCGGGCCCGGATTCAACGCATGTGCGGCCCGGCACTCCCCAGAACTGGGGAGGGTGGGCGCTCGACCTCGACGTCTGTACGAGTGGGCGCCGGGCGCGGCGCCGGCCTCAGCCGGCCGGCCGCGGCCACCGCGAACAGCAGCGCGAGCCACGCGCCGGTGGCGACGAGGATGTGCAGCCAGACGATCTCGGCCGGCAGCTCGAGCTCGTACTGCGCGAAGCCGATGACGCCCTGCGCGGCGACGAGGAGGCACAGGGCGGTCAGCGCGCGGCGCAGCTCGGCGTTGCCTCCCCAGCGGCGGGCGAGGAACCACACCGCGACGGCGGACAGCCCGAGGAGCGTGCCGGTCCGCCCGTGCCAGTGGATGACCGTGTCGAGGGTGCCGAACGTGTCGAGGCGCGAGACCGGGTCGTTCTCCTCGTTCTCCCCCGCGTGCGGGCCCGCGGCGGTCGCCACCGTGCCCGCGAGCAGCGCGAGCGCCCCGACGGGCACGAGCGCCCGCGTCGCCTTGACGAGCCGCGCGTCGTGCGACGGGTCGGCGAGCTGATCGGGCTCGCGGCGGGCGCGCCAGTAGAGGGCGACCGCGGCGCACAGGATCAGCATCGAGAGCAGGAAGTGGCCCATGACGAAGCCGGGCTTCAGCTCGAAGAGGACGGTGAGCCCGCCGAGGATCCCCTGCATCAGGACGCCGACCGGGAGCAGCGCGCCGAGGATCGCCAGGTCGCGGCGGAACGGGCGCCTGCGCCACGCGGCGAAGCCGGCGGCAAACGAGACGAGCCCGACGAGCGCTGAGGCGAGACGGTTGCCGTACTCGATCCACGCGTGCGTCTCGAGCGGCGCGACGACGCCCTGCCCGCACTTCGGCCAGTTCGGGCACCCGAGGCCGGATCCGCTCAGCCGCACCGCCGCCCCGGTCAGGACGATCAGCCCGAGCGTCACGAGCGCGAAGAGCGTGAGCTGCTCGACGCGGCGCGGGGTGAACGTCGGCATCACAGCTCCTCCGCGATCAGCGGCGCGCGGCGGGAGAAGAAGAGGAAGCCGCCGGCGACGGTGAGCAGGATCACCGCGCCCGGGATGAGCAGCATCGGGGCCCCGCCGACCGCGGTCGCGGCGCTCTCGTGCGCCGGGTCGATCATCGCGTGGCGCGCCTGCTGGAGGATCGCCGCGAACGGGTTGAGCATGATCAGCTCGGCGACCGTCTCGCTCGTCTTCTCGGCGACGATCTGGCCGGTGTAGAAGATCGGCGTGCCGTAGAACATCGCCTGGAGCACGACGTCCCAGATCGGCTCGACGTCGCGGTAGCGCACGAAGAGGACCGAGAGGATCATCGCGATCCCCAGCGAGAACGCCAGGAGGACGAGCAGGATCAGGGGGATCTGGATCCACGACGCCCGTACCCGGCCGCCCGACGCGACGAGGAAGATGACGACCGGGATCAGGTTGAGCAGGAGATTCAGCGACGCGGTCATGACCGTCGCCAGCGGCACCGCGAGGCGCGGGAACTCGATCTTGCGGACGAGGTTCTCGCGCTGCACGAGCGCGCGCACGCCGCCGCCCGTCGCGTCGCTGAAGAACGTGAACAGCACGATCCCGAGCAGGAGGGCGACGGGGTAGAACGGGACGCCGCCGCCGAAGTCGAGGAACTCGCTGAAGACGACGAAGAGGATCCCGAACAGCAGCAGCGGGCGCATGAGCTGCCAGAGGTAGCCGAGCACCGAGCCGAAGAACCGCAGCTTGAAGTCCGCGACCGCCAGCATCCAGCTCAGCCGCAGCACCCGCCGGAGGTCGCCGCCCGTCGCGGAGGGGCCGAGGATCGGCCGGCGCGCGGGGCTGGGGTCGGAACTCTGCTCCGCCGGCCGCGTCTCAGCAGTCGTGCTCACGGGACAGCGAGCCTAGCGGCGGGTCCGACTTCTACTCTCTGCGCGATGCCCGCAACGCCACCCGCGGTCGAGGTCGACGGCGTCACCAAGACGTTCATGATCCCGCACGAGCGGGTGCACACGCTCAAGGAGCGGGCGATGCACCCGCTGCGCCGCAACACGGTCGACGAGCTGGTCGCGCTGCGCGACGTGTCCTTCGAGGTGGCGTCCGGCGAGTTCTTCGGCATCGTGGGTCGCAACGGGTCGGGGAAGTCGACGTTGCTGAAGTGCCTGGCGGGGATCTACAAGACCGACCGCGGCCGCATCTACGTCAACGGCCGGCTCTCGACGTTCATCGAGCTCGGCGTCGGCTTCAACATGGACCTCGCGGCGCGCGACAACGTGCTGCTGAACGCGACGATGCTCGGCGTCTCGCAGCGCGAGGCGCGGCGGCGCTTCGACCAGATCATCGAGTTCGCCGAGCTCGAGGAGTTCGTCGACCTCAAGCTGAAGAACTACTCGTCCGGGATGCTCGTGCGGCTGGCCTTCGCGGTGATGATCCAGGTCGACGCCGACATCCTCGTGATCGACGAGGTGCTCGCGGTGGGCGATGCCGCCTTCCAGCAGAAGTGCTACGACGAGTTCGCGCGCATCCGCCGCGAGGGGACGACGGTCCTGCTCGTGACGCACGACATGTCCTCCGCCCGCCGCTTCTGCGACCGCGCGATGCTCCTCGAGCACGGCCGCCTGGTGGCGATCGGCGATCCCGACCGCGTGGGCGACCGCTACCTCGAGCTGAACTTCGACAAGGAGGCGCGCGGCGACGCGTCCTCCGCCCCGCCTCCTTCCGCCGAGGTCGAGGAGGGCGAGGTGACCGAGCCGCAGGGCGACGGGTCGGCGGAGATCGTCGCCGCCTGGTTCCAGGACGAGACGCACAAGCCGGTCGCGTACCTGCCGCTGCGCCGGCGCTGCGACTACGCCGCGCGGATCCGCTTCACAGCCGACGTCGTCGATCCCATCATCAGCATGGAGATGCGCGACGACCAGGACACGAAGGTCTTCGGGTGCAGCAACGAGCGCCTGGAGCCGCTCGGCGCGTTCTCCGCCGGCGACGAGCTCGTCTTCTACGCCACCTTCGACGCCGTCTTCGCGCCCGGCCGCTACTACCTGACGCCGGCGATCTCGCACGGCGACCACCGGCTCATCCAGCGCCGCGACACGTTCACGAGCGTCGTCGTCGCCGGCGACCGCGAGGGCGACTGGCTGACGCACCTGCCGGTGGAGATCGAGGTCGAGCGCTCGGTCGCGGAGCCCGAGACGGTGACCTAGGCGGATGGCGCGCCCGCTGCCGTGGCCCGCGAGCG
>DASZDF010000194.1:0-3735 GCA_035942275.1 Solirubrobacteraceae bacterium
TCCACGCCCGAGCGCGCGAGCAGCGGGCGCAGGCCGAGCGCCTGCGCGCCGACGTCGAGCTGCCGTTCGCGGCGGACGCCACGGGCGGCGCCGACGTCGAGACCCTCGCAGCGGTCCTGGACGACGCGCTGCCCCGCCAACGTCCGAAGGATCCCGGTTGACCGTCGGTATCCGACGGCAATCCGGGATTCTTGCGGCGCCGGGCCGTCGCACTGGACGGATGTCCAATGGCGCGCGGGGCGCGCGGGGACGGAGGATCGGTGCATGCCTCTTCGCCTCCTGCTCGCCGCGCTCGCGGCCACCCTGCTTGCAACGGCGGTCCCGGCCGCCGTGTCCGCGTCGGCGGACAGCGCCTCCTCGTCGGCGAACGCGGCCGCGAAGCGGTGCAGCGGCGGCAAGGTCCTGGTGCGCCGACCCGGCCGCAGCAGCGTCTGCGCGAAGCCGTGCCCGAGCGGCACGAAGCGGAAGGTCAGCCGTCGCGGGAAGCTCAGCTGCGTCCGGAAGCGCACGCCCGCTCCGTCCCCGCAGTCGCCCGAGCCGGGCGCTCCGCCCGCCGGCGGCCCGCCGGCTCCATCGGGGACCGAGCCGGCGCAGCCCGCACAGCCCGCGCCGAGCGGCCCGGCGGCCGGCACCTACAGCGGGACGACCGAGCAGCAGCGCCCCGTCGGCTTCACCGTCGAGGGCAGCGAGGTCAAGAACTTCGAGGCCGGCGTCAACACCTGGTGCACGACGATGTACAACAACCGCGTCGTCTTCGACGCGATCGCGAACGTCCCGCCGATGGCGATCGGCCCGGACGGGAGCTTCAGCTACACCGGCGACGAGACCAACGGCAACATGAAGATCACGGGCCGCATCACGGGCACCACCGCGACGGGCACGGTCGGCATGATGCGCGGCGACACGAACTACTCCGGGGGCCAGATGTATTACGGCCAGTGCTCGGCGTCCGACGTGCCGTGGTCGGCGACGCTGGGCTAGCGCCTCCGGCAGGCTGAGGCCTCGACGCGGAGGCGCCGCCCGCGCACCTCGAAGCGCAGGACGTCGCCCTCCGCCCTGAACGGCACGCGCCGGCGCTTGGCGCGGCCTGCGCGGGTCGAGCCGGCGCGGAGGCCGACGACCGTGACCGAGCACGGGCGGAAGGGGCGGCGCAGCGACCCGAGCGCGGCCTGGACGGCCCACGTGCGGCGCCGCTCGCCCTCGAGCCGCAGCACCCACCGGCGCCGGCGCTTCTCGCTCGACACCACGCGCTCGCGCCCGAACGGCCGCGTGTCGCTCCACCCGCGCGGGAAGACGAGGAGGTCGAGCCGCGAGCGCCGGTCCTCGAGCGAGACGGCGCCCGGCGCGGGGTACGGCGCGAGCGTGTCGACGTCCGCGGGCAGCAGCGGCAGGACCGTGCCGGCGCGCACCAGCAGCGGCAGCTCCTCGATCGGCGCCGCGATCGTGAAGGAGCCGCCGCCCTCGACCGGCGCGACGCCGGTCACGTCGAGGCCTCCGTCGTCGCGCACGCGCACCGACCGCCAGAGGTCGATCCAGCGGCCGTTCGGCAGCGCGACGCGGCGCGAGGTCGCGCCCGGCTCGATCACCGGCGCGGCGAGGACGTCCGGCCCGAACATGAACGCGTCCTCCACCCCGCCGACGTGGCCCTGGTCGGGGAACATCAGCGCGAGCGAGCGCATGATCGGCATGCCGGTCCGCTGGTACTCGGCGTCGGCCGCCTCGAGGTACGGGAGCAGCTGCGTGCGCAGCTTCGCGTAGCGGCGCCAGATCGGCAGGACCTCGGGCGTCTCGACCTGCGGCCGCGCCTTCTCGGGCAGCGCGATCCCCTTCGACTTCGCCCGCATCACGCCGGACACCGCTCCGAACTGGATCCAGCGCTTGAACAGCTCCGGCGTCACCCGGCGCGACCCCAGCGAGAAGAAGCCGCCGATGTCCGAGCCCCACGTGCTGATCCCGCTCAGCCCCATCGTGAGCCCGTTCTTCACCGAGGACGCGAGGCCGTCGAAGCCCCAGTCGGTCGTCGGGTCCCCGCCCCAGACGATCCGCGCGTACGGCGCCGTCCCGGTGAAGCCCGACCGGACGTAGTTGGCGATAGGGCGGCCCACCGCCGCGGTCTGCTCGGTCGCCGTCCGGTGGTAGAGCGTCGGGTAAAGGTTGTGCATCTGGGCGCCCGGCGTGCCGTCGGAGGAGCGCGCGTCGGCCGGCGTGTACTCGCCGAAGTCCTCCATCCACCCGTCGAAGCCGTCCTCGACCGCCTCGCGCAGCAGCCGCCCGAAGAAGTCGCGCCCGCCGGGCGAGGTGAAGTCGACCTGCGAGACCTCGAACTGCTCCGCGGTGGAGTAGCGGTAGCGGTACGGGCGGCCCGTCGCGTCCGTGTTGAACCAGCCGTTCGCCGCCGCCTCCTCGTACGCCGGATGCGACGTGCAGACCATCGGGTTCATGTACGCGAGCACGGCGGTCCCGCGCTCGTGCAGCGCGGCGGCGTTCGCGCGCGGGCGGTCGCGGTCCGGCAGGTGGTCGGCGCACGGCAGGTAGTGCAGGAACGTCTCGGTGACGCTGATCGGCACGTCCGCCCTGCGCTGGGCGTCGAGCTGCTCGGGCGCGGGCGTCCCCGGCGTCGGCTGCCACCACGCGCCGAAGACCCACGGGGCGGCGACCGGTGGCTGGCGGCCGAGCCGGGCGGTGAACCGGGCCAGGACGTCCGCCGGCCGCGGACCCGCGAAGACGCGGAAGGCGATGCGCGGCGCGGCGACCTCGACCGACCACACGTCGGGCCGCTCGCTCGCCAGGTGGAACATGCTCGTCTCGGCGTTGTCGAGCAGCACGCCGTAGCCCGCCGTCGACAGCAGCCACGGCAGCGGGAAGTACGTCGCGTCGTCGCGCGGGTGGTAGCCCTGCGGCGGGACGACCGCCGCGATGAACGGCCGCTCCTCCGGCTGGTACGGGCCCTCCCCCACGAAGACCTCGACGTCGTTGCCGCGCTGGTCCACGGCGTTCGACCGCTCCCCGAACCCGAGGTAGCGCTCGTCGTCGCGCGCGTCGAATCCGATGTCGGTCGCGGTCACGCCCGACCCCGCGACCGAGGCCTCGACGGCGACGATCCCTGCGGCGTCCGGCGCGACGCGCAGCCGGATGACGCGGCCGGCGGGATCGTTCGTCGCGAGGTCGGCCACGACGGCGGCGCCGTCGCGCGTGACGCTCAGCGCCCGCGTCGCGCGGAACGAGCCGGTCGCCGTCCGGAACCCGACGCGGTGCGCGCCCGCCTCGGCGAGCAGGTCGCCGAAGCGCAGCGCGCCGCTGGCGTCGTCGACCTCCGCCCGCAGCTCGCCGGCGTCGACGGTGGCCGCCCGCGCCGCCGCCGGCGCCAGGAGGATCACGAGCAGGGCGACGATCGCGGGACGCACGAGGCTCCGTAGCATGACGCGCCGTGAGCATCTCGGAGCGGCTCGAGGGAAAGCGCGTGGTGATCTGCGCCGGGTCGGGCGGCGTGGGCAAGACGACGACCTCCGCTGCCCTCGCGATGGGACTCGCCGCCGAGGGCAAGCGCGTCGCGGTCGTCACCATCGATCCTGCGCGGCGGCTCGCCGACTCGCTCGGCCTGGAGGAGCTCGGCAACGAGCCGCGGCTCGTCGACGCCAAGCGGTTCAAGGGCCACGGGATCGAGATGCGCGGCGAGCTGTGGGCGATGATGCTCGACGCGAAGCGGACGTTCGACGAGCTGATCGGGCGGCTCGC
>DASZDF010000195.1:0-2660 GCA_035942275.1 Solirubrobacteraceae bacterium
CTGCCGCCGCGGGTGACGCCGCCCGCCGACGCTCCCGCCCGCCACCGCTTCCCCTCGCTCGTCGACGACCCCGAGGTCGGGGCGCTGCGCGCCGCGCTGAAGGACATGCGCCTCCAGCTCCTCGACCAGCGGCGCGAGCTGCAGCGCCTCAAGCACGGCGGGCCGGACGTCGAGCGGGTCATGGAGTCCCCCGCGTACGCGTCGGCCACGCCGCGCGTGTCGGTCATCGTGCCCATGCACAACGAGGCGACGTGCGTCACGGCGGCGCTCGACTCGTGCACCACGCAGACGATGTCCGAGTTCGAGCTGGTGGTCGTCGACGACGGCTCCAGCGACCGGTCGTCCGACACCGTCGCGCGGTGGTCGCACACCCACGCCGGCGTCCCGCTCCTGCTGCTCCGCCACCCGGTCAACCGCGGCCTCGGGCACGCGCGGAACACGGCGATCGAGCACGCCCGGGCGCTCGCGACGTTCGTCCTCGACGCCGACAACGCGCTGTTCGACGTGACGCTCGAGCGCCTGCTCGACGAGCTCGAGGCCCGGCCGGACGCGGCGTTCGTCTACTCGATGCTCGCGATGGAGGAGAACGGCGTCCCGGTCGGGCTGCGCAGCTGCTTCCCGTGGGACCCGCGGCGGCTGCGCATCGGCAACTACATCGACGCGATGGCGCTGTGGCGCACCGCGGCGCTGCGCGAGCTGGGCGGCTACACCACCGAGCTGCGGCTGCACGGCTGGGAGGACTACGACCTCTTCTGCAGCGTCGCCGAGACCGGCCGCTACGGCGTGCTCGTCCCCGAGATCCTCGGGCGCTACCGCGTCCGCGGGCACTCGATGCTGTCGCTCACCGACATCTCGACGCGCGCCGCGGTGTCGCTGCTGATCGAGCGCCATCCGACGGTCATGCGGGGCGTGGACCCGCCGCTGTGAGCGGCGCGCTGCGGATGTCCGTGGTGATCGCGTCGTGGAACGCCGCGGACGTGCTCGACCGCTGCCTCGAGAGCCTGCGGTCGCAGGAGGTGACGGGCGGCTTCGAGACGATCGTGGTCGACAACGCGTCGACCGACGGCACGCAGGAGGTGCTCGGCCGCCACGCCGACCACGTCCGCGCGCTCGTCAACGCGCGCAACGAGGGGTTCGCGCTCGCCAACAACCGCGGGGCGGGCGAGGCGCGCGGCGCGGCGCTCTTCTTCCTGAACAACGACACCGAGCTGCTGTCGCCGGACGTGCTCGAGCGGCTCGCGCAGGTCGTCGAGCAGCCCGGGGTCGCGATCGCGGGCCCGATGCTCGTCAACCCCGACGGCACGCTCCAGCCCTCGTGCGCGCAGCACCCGAGCGTGACCCAGGCGGTGCTGATCGCGACGGGCCTGCACCGGCTGCTGCCCGACCCCCTGCGCGCCCGCGTCGCGCCGACCCGCTGGTCGCACTCCTGGGCCACCGACACGGGTTGGGTGAAGGGAGCGGCCCTCGCGGTGCGCGCCGACGTGTTCCGCGACCTGGGCGGGTTCTGGCCGACGCTGTTCGGCGAGGAGCAGGACCTGGCGTTCCGCGCGCAGCGGCGGGGGCTGCGCGTCCGCTTCGAGCCGTCCGTTCGGGTGATGCACATCGGCAACCAGACCGTCGGGAAGCGGCATTCGCGCGTGGCGCGCGGCGAGCGCATCGCGCACGCCGAGCTGCTGATCCTGCGGACGCACTACCCCCGCCTCCGCGCGCTCGCGATCCGGGCCGTCGTCGCGGCGGGGTTCGCCGCGCGGGCCGCCGGCTACGCGGCGCTCGGCCGCCGCGACCGGGCGGCGCTCTTCGCCGCGATGACGCGGGTCTACCGGGCGGGATCGGCGCCCGGCTGAGCGGGTAGGCCTCCCGCCATGGGAGGACTGCCTGAGCCGCGCGCGGAGGGCACCGCGCTCGTCACCGGGGCGTCGGCGGGGATCGGCGCCGAGATCGCGCGCGAGCTCGCGCGCCGCGGCCACGGGCTGACGCTCGTCGCCCGCCGCAGGGAGCGGCTGGAGGAGCTGGCCGGCGAGCTGGCGGGAGAGCACGGCGTGCGCGCCGAGGTGCTGCCGTGCGACCTCACGGATCCGAAGGCGCGAGGCGAACTCCCGGGCCGCGTCGCGGCGCTCGGCCTCGACGTCGACGTCCTCGTCAACAACGCCGGCTTCGGGACCTCGGGCTGCTTCCACGAGGCCGACGTCGACCGCGAGGTGCAGCAGGTGCGGATCCTCGTCGAGGCCGTCGTCGACCTGACCGGCCGGTTCGTGCCCGGGATGGTGGAGCGCCGGCGCGGCGCGATCCTCAACGTCGCCTCGACCGCGGGCTACGCGCCGCTGCCGCGCATGGCCGGCTACGGCGCGGCGAAGGCGTGGGCGCGGTCGTTCACCCAGGCCATCCACGAGGAGCTCAAGCCGCACGGGATCGCCGTGACCGCACTGTGCCCCGGCCCGGTCGAGACGGAGTTCTTCGACGTCAGCGGGCCGACGCCGATCGAGAACGTCATCCCCAAGCCGGCGTGGGTCGACGCCGAGCACTGCGCCAGAGTGGGCGTCGACGGCCTCGCGCGCAACCGCGTCGAGGTCGTCCCCGGCCGCGCGATGCAGGCGATCGTCGCGGCGGGCCGCATCACGCCGCACGAGATCCGCGGCCCGCTGTTCGGGCGCTTCTTCCGC
>DASZDF010000196.1:0-7351 GCA_035942275.1 Solirubrobacteraceae bacterium
GCCTGACCCTGCCGTCGCTCGCGAGCGCGGCCGCCTCGTCGCTGCCGCCGCACCGCTTCGCGACCGGCTCCGCGGTCCTCACGATGTCGCGCCAGATAGGGACCGTCCTCGGCGTCGCGATCCTGGTCGCGATCCTGGGGACGGAAGGCGGGGACTTCGACGCCGGTTGGGCCTTCATGTCGCTCACCGCGTTCCTCGGCGCCGCGGCCGCGTACGCGATCGGTCCGCTCAGCGTCGCCCTCCCGGCACCGGCCGCGCCGGAAGGGGCGCGGGCATGAACGTCACCCTCGATCCCCGGCTCACTGGCTTCGGCGGCGCGGCGCACGGCGGCTACGTCATGACGCTCGCCCTCCGTGCGATGGCCGCCGCCGTCGACGATCCCGAGCGCACGCCGCGCTCGCTGACCATGCACCTGCTCGCGCCGATCGGCCCCGGTGACGTGGAGATCGACGCGCGGCTCGAGCGCGCCGGCGGCTCGATGTCCTCCGCGTCGGCGCGCGTCGCGCAGGGCGGCGCCACGGTCGCGACCGCCCTCGCCGCGTTCGGCCGCGCGCGCCCGTCGCTCGCGCAGCAGGACGCGACGATGCCCGACGTCCCGTCACCCGATGAGCTCGCGCCGCTCGTCGACGTCCCCGTCCCGGAGTCCGAGATGGACGTCGAGCGTCGCCCCGCCCGCGGCCCGCTCCCGCTCACCGGCGGCGACCGGCCGGAGCTCGCCGCTTGGATGCGGATGGCGAGCGACGAGCCCGTCGACGTCTACCGCGCGACCCACCTCGCGGACGCGCTCGCCCCCGCGCTCTACGGCGCGCTCGACGAGTACGTCGCGATGCCGAGCACCGAGATCGCGCTGCACTACGCGCCCGACACGCGGTCCGACAGCCCGTGGGTCCTCGCCGTCGTGCGCAACCGCTTCGCGGGCGACGGCTACGCGCTGGAGGACGGCGAGCTGTGGACGCCCGACGGCCGCCTCCTCCTGCGCAGCCGCCAGATGCGGCGCATCCTCGGCTAGACGCCCGCGAGCTCGCGGCGGCGGACCGCCAGCCGCGCGAGCAGCGCCGACTCGCGCGCCTGTGCGCCGCGGTCGTCGCCCGCCTGCGCGCGGTGGAACGCCAGCTCGGCGGCGACCTGCTGGAGGTCGCTCATCGCCCGCTTCGCGGCCCGCCCGCCGCGGCGCGCCGCCGCCTGGCGCGCCCGCCGCCGCGCCCGCAGCGACGACAGCGCCGCCACCTCCTGCTCGGGCAGCAGGCCGCGCAGGTGCGTCGCGATCAGCCGCGCCTCGCGGCGCAGGCCGATGACGATCACGCCCCACAGCGCCAGGAAGATCGGGACCATGATCAGCAGGTAGACGCCGAAGAAGTAGCCGGCGCCGGCCGACGTGTTCCACAGGCTGTGCAGTGCCATCGCGACGACGAGCCCGGCGAGCGGCGCGGCGACGCGGAACGACTTCGACCGCGCCCCCACCGCCAGCCCGAGCCCGATCCCCGTCATCGCCGTGAAGACCGGATGCGCGAACGGGGACATGATCCCGCGCACGACGAACGTGACGACCGCGCCGACGATCCCCTCCTCCGCCGCGCCGCGCCCGTAGTAGAGGACGTTCTCCGTCATCGCGAAGCCGAGCCCCACGAGCGCGGCGTAGACGATGCCGTCGATGATCCCGTTGAACTCGTCGCGCTTCCACCAGAAGAGGCCGAACAGGACCGCGCCCTTCGCCGCCTCCTCGACCACGGGCGCCGAGAACGACGCGCCGTAGATCTCGCCGGCCTCCGTCCCGAGCTCCTCGGCGACGATCACCTCGCCGATCGTGTTCAGGAGGATCGCCACGAAGCACGCGATCGTCGCGCCCCAGAAGAAGGTGGTGACGATCATCGGCAGCGGCTCGGGCTCGAAGCGGTCGATCCACAGCACGATCGCCAGGTAGACGGGGACCGGGAGGATCGCCAGGCAGAGCGCCAGCGCGAACGCGACGCCGCCCGACTCGAGCCCCGCGACCGCCAGCACGATCAGGCCGGTCGTGAGCATCGCGATCCCGAGCCCGGTCGCGAGGACCGCGCGGAAGACGCGCGCCATCAGCGAGGGGCGGGGAGGGGTCGCCGCGGCGGCCGACATCGGCCGCGCATCTTCGCAAAGCGGCTCGGGGTCGCCCTAGGATGGGCGCGTGCCGAGGCTCGACGACACGCCGCTCGCACCGCACGCGGCCACGCCCGCGGAGCTGCAGCAGCGCGTCCTCGCCGAGCGCCGCGGCGATCCGTTTCTCGTCTACCGCCGCGACCCCGGCGGCCAGCAGCTCCACGCGCTGCACCCGGGCCTCGACCGCGTCACGATCGGCCGCGGCCCGTCGAACGACGTCGCGCTGCCGTGGGACACCGAGGTCTCGCGCGTGCACGCGGAGCTCGAGCGCCTCGGCGGCGAGTGGACGCTGGTCGACGACGGGCTGTCGCGCAACGGGACGTGGGTCAACGGGACGCGCATCGCCGGACGCCACCGGCTGCGCGACGGCGACGTCGTGCAGATCGGCCAGACGCTGCTCGCCTACCGGATCCCCGATCCGGAGGACTCGCGCCCGACGGTCGCCGCGGGACGGGGCTCGGCGGCGCCGACGCTCACCGCCGCGCAGCGGCGCGTGCTCGAGGCGCTATGCCGGCCGTACAAGGAGTCCGAGTTCGCGTCGCCAGCGACGAACCAGGCGATCGCGGAGGAGCTGTTCCTGTCGGTCGACGCCGTGAAGGCCCACCTCCGCGCGCTGTTCGCGGCCTTCGGGATCGAGGAGCTGCCGCAGAACCAGAAGCGCTCGCACCTCGCGATGCGCGCGATGCAGCTCGGGCTCGTCCGCTAGGCGAGCGTCTCGACCTCGTACGTGTGGCCGGCCGCGCGCAGGCGGTCGGGGAGCACGGTGCCGAACGCCGTCGAGGGCGTCAGCACGCCCGCTCGGTCGGGCAGCTCGTCGCCGTCGAGCGCGAGGGCCAGCGCGCTCTCGCCGAGCATGACGGCAGTGGCCTTGTAGCCGGGATCGCCCTGCGCGGCGACGTGGCAGACGAGCTTCTTCCCGCTGGCGGTGCGCGTGTGCACGTCGATCTTGAAGAACCCCTTCTCCTGCGCCTCCTCGCTCGGCCCCTCGCCGGGCGAGGGGAGGACGACGTCGAGCGCCTTGCGCGTCAGCGGGAACGTCAGGCCGGCGACGAGCGCGCCGACGCCGACGGCGAGCCCGGTCGCCTTCGCGCGGCCGACGTGGCCGGCGCCCATCCCCATCGCCTCGCGGTAGCGGAACCGCTTGCCGTAGGCCCAGCCCTGCAGCGCGTTGCTGCGCCGCACGACGCGCGTGTTGATCGACGCCATCACGAACGGCCCGAGCCAGATCCCGAGGTCGTCGTCGTGGACCGGCGCCATGATCTCGCGCTGGCGGCCGAGGTCGGGCTCGGCGGCGCGGTCCGGGCTGAGCGCGTACGGGTCGTTGGCGGCCTTCGCGAGCCCGGGCGCCGAGCGCATGTCGTCGATCTGGCCGGTCATCGACGCGAGCGTCCCGCCGCTCGGGCCGCCCTTTAGCGCGCGGACGACGAGCGTCGTGTCGGTCAGCTCCTCCTGGGCCTCCTCGTGGAGCAGGAAGACGCCGATGTCGGACGGGATCGAGTCGAAGCCGCAGTTGTGGACGATGCGCGCGCCGCTGCCCTCCGCGGTCGCGTGGAAGCGCTCGATCGTGTCGCGCATGAACAGCACCTCGCCGGTGAGGTCGGCGTAGTGCGTGCCCGCGGTCGCGCACGCCTCCACGAGCGGCAGGCCGTACTTCCGGTAGGGGCCGACCGTCGTCGCGACGACCTTCGCCTGCTCGGCGAGCGCCTTCATCGACGCGGCGTCCGACGAGTCGCCGGTGATCAGCGGCCAGTCGACGCCCAGCTCGGAGCGCACGCGCTCGAGCTTCTCCTGGGAGCGCCCGGCCAGGGCGACGGTCACGCCGTCGGGCGCGTTCCTCGCGAGGTACTCCGCGGTCAGCTTCCCGACGAAGCCCGTGGCCCCGAAGACGGCGATGTCGACGCTCATCGGCAGGACGCTATCGGGATCGCGTAGTGTCGCTCCATGACCGCTCGTCACGTCGTCGCCCTCGCGACCGTGCTGGCCGCCTCCCTCGCCGGCACCGCTGTCGCCCACCAGGCGCAGATGTCCTCTTCCACCGAGCTCGCCGACAAGTCGCAGCAGAGCGGCTCGGCGCGCAACATGCGGGTGATCGGCCACGCCGACCTCGGCATGCGCGGCTACAACGCCGACGTCTGGGTGCACAAGCAGTACGCCTACGTGGGGAGCTGGGGCTTCGGCGACTGGGCTTCCGGCGGCGAGGAGCGCTTCTGCCCGGAGCCGGCGAAGTCGGGCGTCGCGGTCGTCGACACGCGCGACCCCACGAAGCCGCGCCAGGTCGCGAAGCTGCAGCAGCCGGCGGGCACGTCGATCGAGGACGTCGTCGTCTACACGGCGAAGTACGGCCGCTACGCGGGCCGGGACATCGCCGTCGGCGGCATCCAGATCTGCGGCGGGTCGCGCTATGACGCGGCGATCTTCCGCGGCCTCATCGCGTGGGACGTGAGCAACCCGACGCGACCGGTCGAGCTGGGCCGCCGCGACACCGGCTGCTGCACGCGCGGGATGCACGAGCTCGAGGTGCAGCACCGGGCCGACCTGCGCAAGACGTTCGTGTACGCGTCGGTGCCGACGTCGGAGTACGACGACGCCGCCTCGCCGACCGGCCGCCGCGACCAGCGCGGGCGGGGGGACTTCCGGCTGATCGACGTGACCGATCCGAGCGCGGCCGTCGAGACCGCGAGCTGGGGCGTGCGGCGCAACCAGGTCCCCGGCCTGCCCGCCGCGGGGATCGGCTGCGACCCGGACGCGATCTACGGCCACAGCGCCGAGCCGTCGGCCGACGGCAAGCGGGCGTTCGTCGCCCACTGGGACAGCGGGTTCATCGACCTCGACGTCACCGATCCGGCACGGCCCGTCTACCGCGGCCGGGCGGCCTACGCGAGCAACGCCGACGGCGACGCCCACTCGTCGCAGTACGACGAGGCGCGCGGCCTGCTCTTCACCGCCGACGAGGACTTCTGCAAGACGTCCGGCCCCGCGACCGAGAAGGGCTGGGGCTACCTGCGCGTCTACAGCCCGGCGTCCGCGGGTGGCTGGAACCAGATCGGGTCCTTCAAGACGGCGAACACGATCGGCACCGACGACCGCAAGGCGGGCGACTACACGATCCACAACCCGCTGCTCGAGGGGACCGACCTGTACGTGTCCTGGTACTCCGACGGCATCCGCGTGCTCGACACGCGCAGGCCGGGCGCGATCGTCGAGGTCGCGAGCTTCGTCCCGCCGGCGGCGAACAACCCGGTCCAGCCGTCGCAGCGCGGCGTGCTGACGAACACGACGCAGGTGTGGGGCGTGGCCTACGACAAGGGCCGCGACCTGGTGTTCGGCAGCGACATGAACTCCGGGCTGTGGATCGTGAAGCGGACCGACCGCTGAGCGGCGGTTAGCGGCGCGCCTCGAACTTCACGCGCTCGAGGCGCCCGCCCGCCGCGGCGATGACGTAGACGGCGTCCGAGGCGACGACGAGCTTCGTCGGGTTGAGCGCGGTGCGGATCGCGCCGCCGAGCCGGCGGCCCGTCTCGCCGTCGATCTTCACGAGCTCGGAGGTCGTGAAGCTCGCGACCCAGAGGCGCCCGCCTCCGTAGCCGACGGCGCGCGGCTGGCCGGGGACCCCGATCGTCGCGCGGTCGGCGGGCCGGCGGCGGTCGATGCGCTCGACCGAGTCGTCGCCGGTGCTCGCCGTCCACACCGCGCCGGCGCCGTGGGCGAGGCCGGCCGGGTCGCGGCCGGCGGGGATCTCCTTCGTCTCGCCGGTGCCCGGGTCGATCCGGGTGAGCGTGTCGGCGTCGCGGTTCGTGAGCCAGACGGCCTCGCCGCCGTACTCGAGGTCCTGGACGCCGGTGGGGATCGGGATCGTGTCGGCGACCTGGGCGGTCTCGGGGTCGATGCGCGCGACGGTGCCGGCGCCGTCGCCGCGGATGCCGACCCACACCGCCTCCGCTCCGGCCGACACCGCGACCGGCTTGCCCGGCGGCAGCGGCGCCGTCGCCTGCTCGCCCGAGTCGAGGTCGATGCGGATGACGGTCGCGCCCTGGGAGGTGCTCGTCGTGACCCACAGCGCGCCGAAGCCCGCGTCGAGGTCCGTCGCGCCGGTGCCGACGCGGTGGCTCGGGACCGCGCGGTCGAAGCCGGCGAGGTCGACCTTGACGAGGCGAGAGTTGCGGGGCCCGGCGACGTACGCGGCGCCGCGCGCGATCGCGACCCCGTTCGGCCGCTCGCCGACGTCGACGCCCTCGATGGTCGCGGCCGGCGGGCGCGTGGAGGATCGCGGGGTGGAGTCGGCGGGGTCGTCGTCGTCGTCGCGCGCGAGCAGGGCGGCCACGCCCGCCCCGCCGGCGAGGAGGAGGACGGCGAGCGCGGCGAGGAGGGGAGCGCGGCGGCGGGAGCGCGAGCGGAGCGCTTCGCGCGTCGGCTCGACCGCCGCCCACCGCACGTCTGCCCGCGCGTCGTCGGGAGTCACGCGTGTGGGCTCGTCGAGGGGCGCGCGGCCGACGGCGGCGAGAGCGTCGCGGCCGAGGTCTCCTGCGGTCGCGTAGCGGTCCGCCGGGTCCTTGGCGAGCGCCCGCGCGACGATCGGGCCGAACGGGCCCGCGACCTCCGGCGGCGGCGCGTGGAGGTGGGCCCAGAGCGTCGCCTCGTCGCTCGAGCGCTCGAACGGGGGCGTGCCCTTCAGCAGGTGGTGCAGGACGCACCCGAGCGCGTAGACGTCCGCGCGGCCGTCGATGCGCTCGTCGCGGATCTGCTCCGGCGCGACGTAGCCGAGCGTGCCCACCCAGCCGGCCGAGCGCGTCGCGGACGTCCCCAGCCGCTTCGTCAGCCCGAAGTCGGTGAGGTACGCGTGGTCGCCGCGGTCGAGCAGCACGTTCGCGGGCTTGACGTCGCGGTGCACGAGCCCGCGTGCGTGCGCGGCGTCGAGCGCGCCGGCGACCTGCGCGACGATCGACGCGGCCCGCTCCGGCGGGAGGGGGCCGCCCGCTCGCAGCAGCGACCGCAGGTCCTCGCCGTCGACGAACCGCATCGCGATGTAGGGGACCTCGCCCTCCTCGCCGGCCGAGAAGATCGGCAGGACGTTCGGGTGGTCGATCCCCGCCGCGGCCTTCGACTCGCGCACGAAGCGCTCGCGGAACGAGGGGTCCGACGCGAGCGCGGGCGAGATCGTCTTCAGCGCCACGACGCGGTCGAGCGCGAGCTCGGTCGCGCGGTAGACGACGCCCATCCCGCC
>DASZDF010000197.1:0-10319 GCA_035942275.1 Solirubrobacteraceae bacterium
GCCGCGCGAGCGCGCGGATGCGCGCCACCAGCTCGGGGAAGTGAAATGGCTTGGCGAGGTAGTCGTCGGCGCCGAGGGAGAGGCCGCCGACCACGTCCTCCGGCGTGCGCGCGGCGGTCAGCATCAGCACCTTGGTGTCCGGCTGCTCGGCGTTGAGCGCACGGCACACGTCGTCGCCGTGGACCTCCGGCAGGTCGCGGTCGAGCACGACGACGTCGTAGGCGGTCACGCGCGCCTTGTAGAGCGCCTGCGCGCCGTCCGGCGCGACGTCGACGGCGAGGCCCTCCCGGCGCAGGCCGCGCGCGACCGCGTCGGCAACCCTCGACTCGTCCTCGGCCAGCAGCACGCGCATGCGCCAGACACGGTAGTCCCGCGTTGCTTTGTGACGCCTAAGAATCGGCGCGGCGCGCAATCGGGCAGGCAATCTGAATGCGAGTCAAAGCAGCGATCACGGTCAACCTGCCGCCCGACGAGGTGCAGCGGCGCTGGCAGGAGCTCCGCGGCGACGACGAGATCTTCGGCTACCTCGGCGACGCCGACCCGAGCGGGATCCGCTTCGAGCCCGCCCCCGGCGAGCGCGGCACCGAGATCTACGTCGACCTCGAGGAGTCGACGTTCGGCGGCGCTGTCGGCGAGAAGATCCAGCGGGTCGCCGGGACGACCCCCGACCAGCAGGCCGACGACGACCTGAGGCGCTTCAAGCAGGTGCTCGAGACCGGCGAGGTCGTGCGCAGCGACGGCTCGCCGAACGGCGCCGGCCCGAGGCAGCACCGCGCGCAGCGCCCGGCGCAGCCGCTCGACGAGCCGGTGGGAGCCATCTCATGAGGGCGACGACCTGGCAGGGCAAGAACAAGGTCGAGGTCACCGACGTCCCCGACCCGCAGATCCTCAACCGGCGCGACGCGATCGTGCAGATCACCTCGACGGCGATCTGCGGGTCGGACCTGCACCTCTACGGCGGCTTCATGCCGTCGATGATGGAGGGCGACGTCCTCGGCCACGAGTTCATGGGGACGGTGACGGACGTCGGGCCGGACGTCGGCAACCTGAAGGTCGGCGACCGCGTCGTCGTGCCGTTCCCGATCGCCTGCGGGAGCTGCTCGCAGTGCCAGGCCGGGCTCTTCAGCGTCTGCGAGAACTCGAACCCGAACGCCGGCATGTTCGACCAGATCGCCGGCCAGTCGCTGTCCGGCGTCTTCGGCTACTCCCACCTCACGGGCGGCTTCGCGGGCGGGCAGGCGGAGGCGGCGCGCGTCCCGTTCGCCGACGTCGGGCCGATCAAGATCGACGGTGACCTCACCGACGAGCAGGTCCTCTTCCTCTCGGACATCCTGCCCACGGGCTACATGGGCGCCGAGCTCACCGACCCGCAGCCCGGTGACGTCATCGCGGTCTGGGGCGCGGGCCCCGTCGGCCTCTTCGCGGCGATGGCGGCGCGCTTCCTCGGCGCGCACCGGGTCATCGTCATCGACCGCTTCGAGTACCGGCTCCGGATGGCGCGGGAGAAGGTCGGCTGCGAGACCGTCAACTACGAGGGGCTCGAGGACGAGGGGCTCGTCGACACGCTGCGGTACATGACCGGCGGGCGCGGCCCGGACAAGGTCATCGACGCGGTGGGCATGGAGGGCCACGACCACCACGGGCTCATCCACGCGATGGAGCGCTTCAAGCAGGCGCAGAAGATGGAGACCGACCGCGGGCCCGCGCTGCGCCAGGCGATCATGGCCTGCCGCCCGGGCGGGGTCGTGTCGGTCATCGGCGCGTACGGCGGCCTGATGGACAAGGTCCCGATGGGAGCGGTGCTGAACAAGTCGCTCACGATCAAGGCCGGGCAGTGCCACGTGCACCGCTACCTCGAGCCGCTGCTGCGCAACATCGAGAGCGGCGACTTCGACCCGACGTTCGTCATCACGCACACGCTCCCCCTCGACGAGGCGCCGAACGGCTACGAGGCGATGAAGCACAAGGAGGACGACTGCGTGAAGTGCGTGCTGAAGCCGTAGGGGCCTGAGCGGGAGCCGCGGGGGCTTATGCGGTCCTGACGCGCGGCTCCCTAGCTTCCCTCGGCGTGAGCACTCCCTCTGCGATCGATCCGACCGTCGACTCCGAGCCCCGGCGCGCGCTCGAGGCGGTCCTCTACGAGACCAAGCGCGTCATCGTCGGCCAGGACGCGATGCTCGAGCGGCTGCTCGTCGCGCTGCTCGCCAACGGGCACGTCCTGCTCGAGGGCGTCCCCGGCCTGGCCAAGACGCTGACCGTCAAGACGCTCGCACGCGTGCTCGGCGGCACCTACCGGCGCGTGCAGTTCACGCCCGACCTCGTCCCCGCGGACCTCGTCGGGACGCGGATCTGGCGCCCGGACACCGGCGAGTTCGACATCCAGCTCGGCCCGGTCTTCGGCAACCTGCTGCTCGCCGACGAGATCAACCGCGCGCCCGCGAAGGTGCAGAGCGCGCTGCTCGAGGTCATGCAGGAGCGCCAGGTGACGCTCGGCGGCCACACGTACGCGCTGCCGCGGCCCTTCCTCACCCTGGCGACCCAGAACCCGATCGAGTCGGAGGGCACGTACCCGCTGCCCGAGGCGCAGGTCGACCGCTTCCTCTTCAAGCTCGTCGTCGACTACCCCTCGATGGGGGAGGAGGCGGCGATCGTCGGGCGCGTCATCGGCCCGGAGCCGCAGGTCAGCCAAGTGCTCCACATGGAGGAGCTCGACCGCTTCCGCGAGCACGTGCAGGCGATCTTCGTCGACCGCAACGTCCTCTCGTACGCCGTGCGGCTCGCCGACGCGACCCGCTACCCGGAGAAGTACGGGCTCGACGACGTCGCGCGGCAGATCGAGTACGGCTCCTCGCCGCGCGGGCCGATCGGCCTCGTGCAGGCGGCGCAGGCGCTGGCGCTGCTGCGCGGGCGCTCGCACGTCACCACCCGCGACGTGCGCGACCTCGCGCCCGACGTGCTGCGCCACCGCATGGTGCTCTCCTACGAGGCGCTCGCCGACGGCATCTCGCCGGACGCGATCCTCGAGCGCGTCATGTCCGTCGTGACGCCGGAGTCGGTCGCGGTGCGGGAGGAAGAAGGCCCCGCGTGACCCCGAGCGGCCTGGCCCCGCCGCCCGGCCGTCAGGGTCCCGGCCCGCTCCCGGGCGGTGCGCTCCAGCTCCTCGACCTCGCGCTCGCGAGGCGGGCGGGCGGGCCGCTGCCCGGCGAGCACCGCGCCCCCGGCGTCGGCAGCGGCACCGAGCTCTCGCAGCTGCGGCCCTACGAGGTCGGCGACGACGTGCGCCACCTCGACCCGTCGGCGTCGGCGCGCACCGGCGTCCCGCACGTGCGGCTGCACGTCCCCGAGCGCGCGCTGACGACGTGGGTGATCCTCGACGTCTCGCCGTCGATGGCGTTCGGCACTGCGGACCGGCTGAAGAGCGACGTCGCGGAGGGCGCGGTGCAGGTCGTCTCGCAGCTCGCGCTGCGCCGCGGCGGGCGCCTGGCGATGCTCACCGCCGGCGCGCCGAAGGACCGGCTGCTGCCGCCGCGCGGAGGACGGCGCACGCTCGCGCGGGTGGGCAAGGTGCTGGAGGAGGGCGTCGCGCCCGACGGTCCGGTCGACCCGGCCGCGATGGCGAAGGCGCTGTGGCGCGTGCGGCGCGCGGCCTCGCACCACGGCCTGGTCGTCGTGGTCTCGGACTTCCGCGGCGGCGAGGACTGGCAGCGGGCGATGCGCGCGGTCTCGATCCGCCACGCGGCGATCGCGATCTCGATCGTCGACCCGAGCGAGGTCCAGCTCCCGTCCGCAGGCGTCGTCGTCATGAGCGACCCCGAGACCGGCGAGCTCGTCGAGGTCGACACGTCGTCCTCCGCGCTGCGCCGGCGCTACGCCGACGCGGAGCGCGCGCGCCGCGACGCGCTGCGCTCGGATCTGCGCCGCGCGGGCGCCCGGCACGTCGAGCTCTCCACGCGCGGCGAGTGGGCGCGCGCGCTGGCGGAGGAGCTGCGATGACGCCGCTCGCCGTCAGCTTCGCCTCGCCCGGCTGGCTCGCGGCGCTCGCGCTGCTGCCGCTCGGCTTCCTGCTGTACACGCTCGCGCGCCGGCGGCGGCGCCGCTGGGCGATCCGCTTCCCCGCCGTGGCCACGGTCGCCGCGGTCGCGCCGCGCCCCTCCGCCTGGCGGCGACGGATTCCGGCGGCGCTTCTGGCGCTGGCCGTCGTCGCGCTGGTCGGGGCGCTGGCGCGGCCGCAGTCGACCGTCGCGGTCCCGAGCGAGCGAGCGACGGTGATCATGATCATGGACGGCTCGCGCTCGATGCAGGCGATCGACGTCGAGCCGTCCCGGATCTCCGCGGCCAAGGCGGCGGGGCAGCAGTTCATCGACAGGCTGCCGGACCGTCTGCGGCTCGGGTTCGTCGGGTACTCGCAGACGCCGACGATCGTGCAGCGGCCGACCACGGAGCACGACGCGGTGCGGGCGGCGCTGACGCAGCTCGTCGCCGACGGCGGGACCGCGACCGGCGAGGCGATCGACGCCGCGCTGAACACGCTGGTCGAGAAGGGCCAGCGCGGGCGCGCGCCCGCGGCGATCGTGCTCCTGAGCGACGGCAAGTCGACCGACGGGCGCGATCCGGTGGAGATCGCGCGGCGGGCGGCGAAGCTCAAGGTCCCGATCTACACCGTGGCGCTGGGGACCGACGAGGGCGTCGTGCCGGGCGGCCCGTACGGGCAGGCGCTCCCGGTTCCGCCCGATCCCGAGACGATGCGCCGCATCGCCGAGGTCAGCGGCGGCAAGGCGTACGAGATCGACGAGGGCGACGCGCTCGAGCAGGTGTACACCTCGCTCGGCTCGCGGCTCGGGACGCGCGACGAGAAGCGCGAGGTCAGCGCGTCGTTCGCCCTCGGCGGGCTGCTCCTGCTCGCCGCGGCCGCCGGTCTGGCGGTGCGGTGGCGTTCGCGGCTGCCCTAGCCCCGTAGTCTTCCCTGCATGCTCCGCAGATTCGGCGGCTTCGGATCGCGCGACGTCGCGATCGACCTCGGCACCGCGAACACGCTCGTGTACGTGCGCGGGCGGGGGATCGTCGTCTCCGAGCCGTCGGTCGTCGCGATGGACACCAACACCGGCGCCGTGCATGCCGTGGGCTCCGAGGCCAAGCGGATGATCGGGCGCACGCCCGCGAACATCTCCGCCATCCGGCCGCTGCGCCACGGCGTGATCGCGGACTTCGAGGTGACCGAGGAGATGCTGCGCTACTTCATGCGCCGCGTCGACCAGCCTCGCCTGTCGCGGCCGCGGCTCGTGATGTGCGTCCCGTCCGGGGTGACCGAGGTCGAGAAGCGCGCGGTCGTCGATGCGTCGTTGAGCGCCGGCGCCCGCCAGGTGCAGCTCATCGAGGAGCCGCTGGCCGCCGCGATCGGCGCCGGGCTGCCGATCGAGGAGCCGCGCGGGCACATGGTCGTCGACGTCGGCGGCGGCACGACCGAGGTCGCGGTGATCTCGCTCGGCGGGATCGTCGTGAGCGAGTCGGTGCGCACCGGCGGCTACGAGCTCGACGACGCGGTCGCCGCGTACATCCGCCGCGTCTACGGGCTGGCGATCGGCCAGCAGACGGCGGAGGACATCAAGGTCGAGCTCGGCTCCGCGTGGCCGCTGGTCAACGAGATCGAGATCGAGATCCGCGGCCGCCACCTCGCGACCGGGCTGCCGCGCAGCGTGCGCCTCTCGAGCACCGAGGTCCGCGACGCGCTGGCCGAGCCGGTGCAGGCGATCGTCGACGCGGTGAAGGAGACGCTCGAGCGCACGCCGCCCGAGCTCGCGTCCGACATCTCCTCCGAGGGCATCGTGCTCGCGGGCGGAGGCGTCCTGCTCCAGGGCTTCGCCGAGCGGATCGCCGAGGAGACCGGGATGCCGGCCCGGCTCGCCGACTCCCCGCTGACGTGCGTCGCGGTCGGGTCCGGCATGGCGCTCGAGGAGTTCGACGCGATGGTCGCGTCGGACCGCATGGCGATGCGGGGCATGCGCCGCCGCGTCACGCCGGTCGGCTAGCTGTACGCGGTCGTCCTCACCGGGCCGCGGGGGGCGGGGAAGTCGTCGGTCCTCACCGCGCTCTCCGACGCGCTCGCCGACGACGGCGTCGCGCACGCGACGCTCGAGGTCGAGGAGCTCGGGCGCGGGCATCCGCCGCTCGCGCCGGGCGAGCTGCTGCGGCGGGTGCGGTCGCTGCGGCCCGAGCACGGCGACGTCGTCGTGGCCGCCGCGACGCTCACGTCGGACGCCGAGGTCGATGCGCTGGTCGGGGCGCTCGGCGCGGAGCGCCGGTTCCTGGTGCGCCTCGAGGCCGATCCGGACACGCTCCGCGACCGGATCCTCGCTCGCGAGCCGAGCGGCTGGTCGGGGTTGCCCGCGCTGGTGAGCGCGTTGCCGTCGCTCGCGGCGGGCATCGCCGGGCTCGGCGGCGTGGACCTCGTCGTGCGCACGGACGAGCGGCGGGCCGAGGACGTCGCGCGCGAGGTGCGGCTCAGCGCGGGCCTGTGAGGCGCCGCTCGCCGTTCGGCGTGCGGACGAAGATCTGCCACGCGTAGTAGCTGTAGAACGCGCGCGGGTCGCGGGCGATCCGCCGGGCGTGGTTGAGGACGCCGCTGACGTAGAGGTCGCTCGGGTTGTACGCGTAGAGCGCGCGGCGGTAGTCGCGCGGCGCTCCGGAGGCGCGCAGGTAGTTCGCGGCGCCCATGATCGCGTCGCGCGGGTCGCGGACGTTCCCGCCCATGCCGTAGGCGCGCCAGGTGCTCAGGATGAACTGCATCGGCCCCTGCGCGCCGGCCACGCTGTTGTTGCGCAGCCGGTTGAAGCCGGTCTCGACGAGGTTGACGGCGGCGAGGATGTGCCACCCGACCTCGAAGCGCCGCTGCGCCGCGCGGTAGTGGCCCATGAGCCTGTCCGCCGGCTGCGCGCGGCCGACGCGCAGGTTCGATCGCGTCGTGATCCGCGTCTGGCTCGAGAGCGTGAAGAGGCTGTGGAGGGCCTTCGTCGTGAGCCTCGCGTCGGTGCGCAGCCGGGCGGGGAGACGGGCGATCGTGCGCTTTGCGGTCTTCGGGTGCCGGCCGAGGTGGCGGTAGAGGCGCTGCTGCCACAGCGCCTCGCGCTGAAGGGTCTCGGGCGCGCCGCCCTGCGCGGGATCGCCCTCCTCGCGCCAGGCGTCGACCTCCGCCGCGACGGCGTCGTGCGCCTCGGTGAGCGCGGTCGCGAAGCCGGTCGGCGTGGTGGGCAGCGGGGCCTCCGGCGCGGGGGCGGCGAGGGCGATCACTGCGGCGAGGGAGGCGAACACGCGGCCATGATGACGCGGCCTCTCGTAGAGACGTCCGGTTTGGCGTGTTGGATCTGCTCCGACGCACAAGTTTCCGCCGGCTGGACCGTCTAAGCGGTTGTCGGGGAAGCACGCCGGATCGGCCAGGGGAGGCCACCATGAAGCGCATCGCCAGCAGCAAGCTCAACGCCCAGCCGGAGCGCAGCCCGCGCCGCTCGGCCCAGCTCAGCGGCCGCACGACGCAGGCCGACCGCGTGAGGGCGTCGCTGCTCCTCCGCCCGCCGGCGCGGTAGGCGCAGAGCCGCCCATCGCGGCGGCCGAACGGGCCGAGGGTCGTGGGCGGTCAAATCGTTGGTATCCGGTGAGAATGTCGCCCACCCCCGCCCCGAGTGGGGGCGCCGCCACGATCCCGGCCGTCTCGCCGCCGGGAATTTCCGGCGACGCGGCGAACGCGGGCCCGAATTGGCACCAGCGTCGGCGCGACGCTCCGCGGTGCGAACGCGCGTCCGCCCGGAGGGTGGGCGGTCAAATCACGCGCATTTGATGGCAATGTCGCCCACCCCGGGGCCGCCCGCCGCGCCACGCGCCGGCGCGCCCCCTCAGCCTCGCTCAGAAACGGGTCGTGGTCGCGCTGGTGAGGGCGTGTTCGGAGCTCGGCGAGGAGGCGGACGTCGGCGCGGCGGCGCGGATCAGCGGCGTGAAGCCGAACGCGACGGCCCTCGCGCTGCAGGGGCTCGTGCGACGCAAGCTCGTGCGCTCGCGGCGATCTGGCTCGGCGGTCTCTCCGTGATGATCGCGCTCGCCCGCGCCGCCGCCGCGGCCGCTTCGCGCCTACCCCTGCGGCCGCTGCTCGCGGTCGCGGTCCTCGCTTCGGCCGACGGCGTAGAACGCCAGCCCGACGAGGAGGACGGCTCCCGCTCCGCCGACTCCGAAGCCCACGACGTCGCCCTTGCCGTCGGCGATCACCGCGATCGCGACGCCGATGACGAGCAGGACAGCGCCGGCGATCAGCCAGGGGCGCGGAACCAGGTCGGTCATGGACCGGAGCGTGGCACATCCCGCGCCCGAGCGCCGCGCGCCCTGCCTATGCAATGCTTAGGCAATGGCCGAGGCGATGACGCTGGGTGCGGCCGCCCGCGCGATCGGCGTCAGCGTCGACACGCTCCGGCGCTGGGATCGCGACGGGAAGCTCGCGACCGGGCGAGACGCGCGCAACCGGCGGCTGGTCCCGCCGGCCGAGGTCGAGCGCCTCGCTCAGCGGCCGCAGCGGCACGCGACCGGCCACTCGCTGTCGGCCCGCAACCGCTTCCCCGGCGTGATCCGCTCGGTCGAGGCCGACGGCGTCATGGCGATCGTCGAGATCGAGGCGGGGCCGTTCCGGATCTCCGCCGCCGTCACGCGCGACGCGGTCGACGAACTGGGCCTCGCCGCGGGGGTTCCCGCCGTCGCGACCGTCAAGGCCACGTCGGTCATGGTCGACCGCGGATGAGGCGCGCGGCTGCGCTCGCCGCGGCGCTCGCGCTCGCCGGCTGCGGCGGCGACGACGAGAAGGAGGACGCGCTCGTCGTCTCCGCGGCCTCCTCGCTGCAGACCGCGCTGAAGGCGTGCACGAAGGACGCCGATCCCCCCGTCCGCCTCCAGTTCGGCGGGTCGGACGAACTGGCGGCGCAGATCCGCACGGGCCTCAAGCCCGACGTCTTCGCGGCCGCGAACACGAAGCTCCCGGAGCAGCTCGCGCAGGAGGGCCTGCTCGAGGGGACGCCGACGGTCTTCGCGACGAACCGCCTCGTCGTCGCCGCGGCGCGCGACGCCGGGATCGACGGCCTCGACGACCTCGAGAAGGAGGGCGTGCGCATCGCGATCGGCTCCGAGGGCGTGCCGATCGGCGACTACACGCGCGAGCTCCTCGGCCGCCTGGACCGCGACGCCGAGCGGGCGATCCTCGCCAACGTCCGCTCGGAGGAGCCGGACGTGAAGGGCATCGTCGGCAAGCTCGCGCTCGGCGCCGCCGACGCCGGGTTCGTGTACGTCACCGACACCCGCGCGGCGGGCCTCGACGCGATCGCGCTGCCCGAGGGCCTGCAGCCCGAGGTCTCCTACGGCGCCGGCGTCGTGAAGGGCAGCGGCCGGACCGAGGACGCCGGCGCGTTCGTCGACGGGCTGACGAGCGGGAAGTGCGGCGAGGCGCTGGCCGACGCGGGCTTCGGCCGCCCGCCCGCATGAGGCGAGGCTGGTTCGCGGCGCTGCTCGTCGTCGCGACCGCGGCGGCGCTCCTCTTCCTCACGCTGCCGGTCGTCGCCGTCTTCGTCGACACGAGCCCGGCCCGCCTCCTCGAGAGCCTCGGCGACGAGGGCGCGCGCGACGCGCTCTGGCTCAGCCTGAAGACGACGGCGATCGCGCTCGCGATCATCGTCGTCGTCGGAACCCCGGCCGCGTGGCTGCTCGCGAGCCGGGAGTTCCGCGGCCGCTCGCTCGCCATCACGCTCGTCGAGTTGCCGCTCGTCCTCCCGCCCGCGGTCGCGGGGATCGCGCTGCTGGCGGCGCTCGGGCCGGAGGGCCTCCTCGGCGCGCCGCTCGACGACCTCGGCGTCCGCCTCCCGCTCACCACCGCCGCCGTCGTGACCGCGCTGACGTTCGTCGCGAGCCCGTTCTACGTCCGCCAGGCGCAGGCGGCGTTCGCGAGCGTCGACCGGACGCTCGTCGACGCCAGCCGGACGCTCGGCGCGTCGGAGGCGCGGACGTTCGCGCGGATCGTGGTGCCGAACGCCACCGGCGGCCTGCTGGCCGGCGGGGCGCTCGCCCTCGGCCGCGCGCTCGGGGAGTTCGGGGCGACGCTCATGTTCGCGGGGTCGTACGCGGGGATCACGCAGACCGTCCCGCTGGCGATCTACGAGCGCTTCGCGACCGACTTCGACGCCGCGCTCGCGCTCTCCGCGGTGCTCGTCGCCTTCTCGGCCGCGATCCTGCTGGTGGTGAAGCTCGGTGCTCGCGCTTGAGGCGCGGACCCCGCTCGGGCCGATCGCGCTCGACGTGGC
>DASZDF010000198.1:0-3255 GCA_035942275.1 Solirubrobacteraceae bacterium
AGCTCGGCGTGTTCGACAACCGCGTCGCGGAGAACGCGAAGCCGTTCGAGCTCCAGGCCGACTGCATGGCCGGCAGCTGGGCGCACTCGGTCTACGCGGCGGGCGAGCTCGAGCCGGGCGACCTCGAGGAGGCGACGAACGCGGCGCTCGCGGTCGGCGACTTCGATGTCGGCAACGCCCAGCACCACGGGACGCCCGAGGAGCGGCGCGACGCGCTGCTCGCGGGCTTCGAGAGCGGCGACCCAGGCGTCTGCGGGCGCGACGTCCCGCCGGTCTAGAGCGTGCGGAAGTAATAGAGCGAGCGCTCGTCGCGACCGGGGTCGGGCGGCATGACGCCGGGGCGCTCGTAGAAGCGGCGCGCCTCGACGTCGCCCTCGTCGACGTTGATCTCGAAGTACTCGGCGCCTCGCTCCCGCGCGACGGCGAACGCGCGCCGGAGCAGCTCCGTGCCGATGCCCTGGTTGCGCAGGGCCGGGACGACGTACAGCTCCTCCAGCAGCGGGACGGGGCCGTCGGACCACACGCCCGGGCGGAACGTGAGCAGCGCCAGGCCGTCCGGCCCGTCGCCTGCGAGCAGCGCGACGACGTCGTCGCGGGCGAGCATCTCCGTGAGGCGGCGGGCGAGGACCTCCGGGCCCGGCGTCGCCTCGTCGAACTCGACGTTGAAGTCGTGGAGCATCCGGCCGAGCGCCGCGGCGTCGGCGGCGGTCGCTTCGCGCGGCGTCACTTCACGACGAGCGTCTGGCCCATCCGCGTCGGGTGGATGAGGCAGGTGAGCCGGTAGGTCCCGCGGCGGCGCGGCGTGATCGTGTACGAGCCCCGCGACTGGCCGGAGTACAGCGACGAGAACCCCGTCGGGCCGTTGGCGACCGTGACCGTGTGCGGGGTGACGCCCTCGAAGCGCCAGGTCACCGGGCGGTTGACGCGCGCGGTGATGCGCCCGTGGCCGAAGCCGCCGTCCTCGACGAGCAGCGGGCGGCCGGTGAACGGGCGGAAGGCGGTGGGCCGCGGCGGGGCGAGCTGCGGGACGCGCAGGCCGAAGTTCGGGGTCTCGTCGAACCTCTCCGGCCGGGTGATGTCGCTGATGTCGTCGGGCATCGGGCCGCACGGCTGGACAGTCTCGTCGGGCGCGACCAGCAGGACCCAGAAGCCCATCGCCGCGACGTGCAGGTTCGAGTTGTCGTGCACGGCCCGCCGGTGGAGCACCTCGCCGCCGGTGATCGGGATCCCCTGCGCCGTGCGGAACGTGCCGTTGGCGAGCGGGCCCGGCTCGTGGAGGATCGGGCGGATCGTGTTGTAGATGTGGTCCGCAGGCGCGTGGTAGGTCTCGGCGCGGAAGATGCCGCGCCCGCACGTCTGGCTCGCGAGCGTCTGGTACTTCCCGCCGCCGTGCTGGTGCGACGCGCCGCCCATGATCCGCCCCTTGAACCCCGCCGGCACGGTCCACGTCGACTCGTCGACGAACTCGCTGCGCGGGCCGCCGTCGCCGGGGACGTCGTAGGCCATGGCGTTGCCGAGGTGGCGGCAGTTGCCGACGACGACGGGGGAGAGCGGCTCGCGCGGCTCGTCGGTGTACCAGACCTTCAGGCGCACGAAGACGCGCTTCGGGCGCTTGACGTGGTTCATCACCATCGCGGTCAGGCGCCAGGTGGGCGCGGTCCCCTCCGCGGTGCGGTTCGTGATGCCGTACCGGCTGCGCAGCTCGGGCGGCGCGAACTCGGAGAAGTCGCCGCTCGGGTGCTCCTCGCCGCGGCCGGCGATGAACCCGGACTGGCCCCAGCAGCTCCCCGGTGCCTGGTCGAGACGGCCCGGGGCGAAGATCAGGAAGTGGTGGATCATGAACTGCGCGTTGTTGAGCGGCTTGGCGTCGGGGTCCTTCGAGTCGACCAGCGTCTGCTCCGCGATCCCGGTGACGTAGCCGGGCTCGGCCGGCGCCTCGCGGCCGTTCGGGCGCAGCGTGACCTGGTGCGTGTCGTGGATGTAGGGCGCGGTCTCGATCGCGGGCGAATGGAACGTCAGCAGCCGCTCGCCGGCGCTTGCGGAGGCGGGGACGACGAGCAGAGCGAGCGTCGCGAGGAGGAGAGCGCGTCCGTGCACTCAGGCAAGTATGCAGAAGACCGAAGCGATGACTGTCGCGATCGCGCCGAGGACGGCCGGCGGAGCGGTCGCTCGGCCCGCCGCGGCGTACGCCCCGGCGGCGAACGCGAACGGCAGCGCGCTCCAGAACGCGACCGTCGTGAACAGCGCGGTGAGGCCGAACGACCACGCGAGCAACCCGTGCGCGGCGCGGTCCGTGCGCGGCACGACGACGTGGACGAGGAGCGCGCCCACCGCGATCCCGAACGCCGCGGCGCCGAGCCCCGCCGGGCCGTCGTACGCGAGCAGCTCCGCGACGACGGCGAGGACCGCGATCGCGACGAGCACGCGCGCTACGCCGCGAGCGCGGCGAGGAGGAACGTCGTTCGCTGGGGAACGGCTTTCGCGTTCATCGCCAACGCTCCGGGATCGCCGCCAGCTGCTCGTCGCGGTTCCAGCCCTCGGGCGGCCCCGGACGCGTGCTCCACCATTCCCCTCCGGCCTCGAGCCACCGCGCGCGCGCCGCGCGAACTGCCGTGGTGCAAGCCGCACACGCGGCACCGGTGGAGGTCGTCGTCCATCTACGTCGCGGCGAGCAGCCCGAGCACCTCGTCGTCGTGCGTCTGCGGCGAGGCCTTCGGGATGACGTGCTGCACGATGCCGTCCTCGTCGATGAGGAACGTCGCGCGCTGGGCGCCCCAGTAGGTCTTGCCGTACATCGACTTCTCGGCCCAGACGCCGTACTGCTCGCAGACGGCGTGGTCCTCGTCGGCGAGGAGCGTGAAGTTCAGCGACTGCTTGTCGTGGAACTTCTTGACCGCCTTCACCGGGTCGGGCGAGACGCCGACCACGGTCGCGCCCGCGGCGTCGTACTCCTCGCCGCGGTCGCGGATCCCGCACGCCTGCGTCGTACAGCCGGGCGTATCCGCCTTTGGGTAGAAGTAGAGGACGACGCGCCGGCCGCGCAGGTCGCGCAGCGCGACGGGCTCGCCGTCCTGGTTCGGGAGCGTGAAGTCGGGCGCTTCCTCGCCGGTCGAGATCATCGGCCGCAGGCTACTTCAGCAGCCGGGACAGGCGGCGGTCCTTCAGCACCTTGCCGCCGGTCTGGTCCTGCGGGCAGTAGGACATGACGTAGTCCTCGTAGTGCACGGCCTCGAGCGTCGTTCCGCAGCGCGGGCA
>DASZDF010000199.1:0-2803 GCA_035942275.1 Solirubrobacteraceae bacterium
ACCCGGCGGCGTTCGCGGTCGGTGCGGCGTGCGCGGTCGCCGGCGGCGTCGTCGCCGTCAGGCGACCTTCTTGAGGTCCACGACGAACACGAGCGTCTCGTTCGGCGGGATCGCCGGCGGCGATCCCTGCGCGCCGTAGCCGAGTTCGGGCGGGATGATCAGCTTGCGGCGGCCGCCGACCTTCATCCCCTTCATCCCGTGGACCCAGCCGTCGATGAGGCTGCCCTGCGCGAGCGGGAACTGCGTGGGCTCGCCGCGATCCCACGACGCGTCGAACTCGTCGCCCGTCGAGAAGTTGACGCCGACGTAGTGCACGGTGACGGTGTCGCCCTCCTTCGCCGCCGGGCCCTTGCCGACGACGATGTCCTCCTTGACGAGCTTCGTCGGCGGGTCGCCGGTCGGCTTGCCGATCTCGGGCTTCGCCTCGAGGTTCGTCGAGATCTCCGCGGCCTTCTCCTCGGGAGCGGCGGCCTCCTCGGTCTGCGCCGGCGAGGCGTTCGTGCCCGCCGACTCGCCGCCTCCGTCGTCGTCGTCGTCGCCGCAGGCCGCGAGGGCGAGGGCGAGCGCGGTCAGGGCGGCGAGGAGGAGATGGCGGAGGCTCATGGCGCCGCAGGGTATTGGGGTGCCGCCCGCGCACGCGCGGGGAACCGCACGGAGAAGCGGGCGCCGCCCAGTCGCTCGGAGCGCTCGACCGTCACGGTCGCCCCGTGGTGACGCGCCTGCTGCGCGACGAGCGCGAGGCCGAGGCCGGAGCCCGGCGCCTCGTCGTCGAGGCGGACGAACGGCTCGAAGATCCGCGCGCGCTCGTCCTCGGGGATGCCCGGGCCGTCGTCCTCGACGACGAGCTCGGGTCCCCGCAGCGTGACCGCCGCGGCGCCCGCGCCGTGGCGGGCGGCGTTCTCGAGCAGGTTGTCGAGCAGCGAGCGCAGCCCGGGCTCCCAGCCGTCGATCTCGACCCGCCCCTCCGGCACCTCGGCCGACCAGTCGACGCGGGCGTGCCGCTCGCGCGCGGCGGCCAGGGCGGCGTCGACGACGTCGGCGAGGTCGAGCGGCGCGAGCTCCGGCGCCGCGTCGCCGCGGGCGAGCGCCTGGAGCCCGTCGAGCAGCGCGACGACCCGCCGCTGCTGAGCCAGCGCCTCGGCGGCCATCGCCGTCCGCCGCTCGGGCGGCTCGTCGGGGTGGCGGGCGAGCGCGTCGAGGCGCGCCTGGATGCTCGTCAGCGGGGTGCGCAGCTCGTGCCCGGCGTCGGCGGCGAAGCGGCGCGTGGCCTCGATCGCTCGCTCGCGGTCGGCGGCCGACGTGCTCAGGCGCGAGAGCATCGCGTTGAAGGACGACGCGAGCGCGCGCGTCTCGGTCGCGCCGCTGCTGTCGTCGACGCGCCGCCCGAGGTCCTCCTCCCCCGCGATCCGCGCGGTCGCCCCCCGGAGGCGGCGCAGCGGGCGCAGCACGACGCCGCCGGCCGCGAAGACGCCCGCGGCGGCGAGCGCGAGCGCGAGCAGCCCGATCAGGACGAGCCGGTTGCGCAGGCGCTCCTGCCGGTCCTCGAGCGCGGTCAGCCGCGTCGTCAGCTCGAGCCGCGCGAGGCCGCCGAGGCTCGGGTCGCGCAGGTCGCTCACGTACGCGCGGAAGCGAACGCCGCCGGACTCGAACGTCGACAGGCCCTTCGGCAGCCGCCCGTGGCGCGGCGCCGGGTCGCCGGTCTCGATGAGCGGCGCGTCGCCGAGCAGCAGCCGCAGCGACGTCCGCGTCGCCGACAGCACGGCGTCGAGCCGGTCGTCGGCGGACGGCACCTCCTCCTGCACCGCCTCGAGCGCGGTCGCCCCCGACAGCTCCGCGGTGCGGACCAGCCGGTCGTCGAGCGCCTCGCGCTCGGAGCGCTCGACGTCGCGCGCCGCGAGCCACCCCGCGAGCACCAGCACGGCGGCGAGCACGACGGTCAGCCCGAGCGTCAGGCGGGCGCGCAGGCTCCGCATGGCCCGTCAGACTTTCAGGACGAAGCCGACGCCGCGGACGGTGTGGAGGATGCGCGGCTCGCCGCCCGCCTCGAGCTTGCGCCGCAGGTAGCCGACGAAGACGTCGGCGACGTTCGTGCCCGGGTCGAAGGTGTAGCCCCAGACCTCCTCGTGCATCTCGCGACGGCTGAGGATCTCGCCCGGCCGGCGCAGGAAGAGCCCCAGCAGCTCGAGCTCGCGGCGCGTCAGCTCCAGGTCGCGGCCGCCGCGCGTGGCCTTGGCCGCCGCGGGGTCGAGCACGAGGTCGCCGACCTCCAGCCGCCCCGCGGGCGCGGGCGGGCGGCGGCGCAGCAGCGCGTGCAGGCGCGCCGCGACCTCCTCGAGCGCGAACGGCTTCACCACGTAGTCGTCCGCTCCCGCCTCCAGCCCCTTGACGCGGTCGTCGACCTCGTCGCGCGCGGACAGGATGCACACGGGCACGTCGTGGCCGCCGTCGCGCAGGCGCTGGAGGACCTCGAGGCCGTCGAGGTCCGGCATGGCGAGGTCGAGCACGACCACGGCGGGAGCGACCGACTCGAGCGCGGCGAGCGCGGCCCGCCCGCCCGACGCGGCCACGACCTCGAACCCCTCCAGCTCGAGCCCCTCCGCGACGCTGCGGCGGATCGCGGCGTCGTCGTCGACGAGCAGCACGACCGGGCCGCCGGCCGTCACCGCTCCACGCGCTCGCAGTCGCCCTCGATCGCGTCGCGGCCGTCCGCGCGCACGACGTCGGAGCCCGGCCCGCACGACACGTGGTCGGCGCCGCCGCCGCGGACCGCGATCACGTCGTTCCCGTCCCCGCCGGCCACGGC
>DASZDF010000200.1:0-1523 GCA_035942275.1 Solirubrobacteraceae bacterium
GTCTTCTTCGTGAACTCCGCCGGCTACGACTTCGTCGGGGAAGAGGGCCAGGACCGCCACGCCGCCGGTATCGCCGGCTACCGCGCCGCCCTCGACGCCCTGCCGCCCTCCGTGCAGCGCATCGTCGTCATCCGCGACAACCCCCGCGTCCACCACACGACGCTCCCGTGCGTCGGCCGGGCGATCCGCCGGCGCCAGCGCCCCGGCCGCCGCTGCGCGCTCGCCCGCGACGCCGCCCTCATCCCCGATCCGGCCGCCGACGCTGCGCCGCTGCTCGCGAACGACCGCGGCCGCGCCATCGACCTCTCCCGCTTCTTCTGCGACGACCGCCGCTGCTTCCCGGTCGTGGGCGGCGCGCTCGTCTACAAGGACGAGAGCCACATCACGAAGGTCTTCAGCCGGACCCTCGGGCCGTACCTCGCGGCCGAGTACCGGGCCCTGCGCCTGCCGCCGCCGTAGGCTTCACCGCCGCATGGCGACGATCATCGACGGCAAGGCGGTCGCGGCCGAGGTCCGCGAGCAGGTCCGGCGCGACGTGGAGGCCTTCCACGCCGACACCGGAAGGCGCCCCGGCCTCGCCACGGTGCTGATCGGCGGGGACCCCGCGTCCGCGATCTACGTCGGCGGCAAGCAGAAGGCGTCCAAGGAGGTCGGGATCGCCGGGTTCGACCACCGGCTGCCGGACGACGTGCCGCGCGAGAGCGCGGTCGGGCTGCTCGCCGAGCTGAACGCGGACCCGGCGGTGAGCGGGATCATCGTCCAGCTCCCGGTGCCGGACCACCTCGACGGCGTCGAGCTGACCGGGATGGTGCGGGCGGACAAGGACGTCGACGGCCTGACCCCGATGAGCGCGGGCCTCCTCGCCCTCGGGCGCGACGGGCTGCGGCCGTGCACGCCCGCCGGCGTCATCCACCTGCTGGACCACGCGGGCGCGGAGCTCGAGGGCGCCGAGGCCGTCGTCATCGGCCGCTCGAACCTCTTCGGCAAGCCGATGGCCCAGCTCCTCCTCCAGCGCAACGCGACCGTCACGGTCTGCCACAGCCGGACGAAGGACCTCCCCGCGGTCACGCGCCGGGCGGACGTCCTGATCGCCGCGGTCGGCCGCGACCGCATGGTCAAGGCCGACTGGGTCAAGCCCGGCGCGACGGTCATCGACGTCGGGATCAACCGGTCCGAGGGCGGCCTGAACGGCGACGTCGACTTCGCCGACGTGGAGCCCGTGGCGGGGGCGATCACGCCGGTCCCCGGCGGCGTCGGGCCGATGACGATCGCGCTGCTGCTGGCGAACACCGTCAAGGCCGCGCGGATGCAATCCTCCGCATCGTGAAACGGCTCCGCTCCGGCGAGACCCTCGCGCTCCTGGGCGCCCTGGCCCTCGCCGCCCTCCTCGCCCTCGACTGGTTCTTCCTCTCGACGCCGGACGCCCGCGTCGGCGCCCACGAGTCCGGGATCCGCGCGCTCGGCTGGTTCGCCGACCTGACGTTGATCTTCGCGATCCTCCTCGCCCTCGCGCTCGCGTTCTT
>DASZDF010000201.1:0-1596 GCA_035942275.1 Solirubrobacteraceae bacterium
CTTCCCGAGCGTCCACTGCGCGCGGCCCAGCCGCTCGAGCAGCGCCGCCGCCCGCCGCGGCTCCGCTTCGTGGTCGAGCTCGTCGAGCGCCTCGCGGAGCAGGACGCGCATGCGGTTCGCGTCGTCGGCGCCGTGGTGCGCGAGCGCCGCGCGCCGCAGCAGCTCGACGTGGTCGCAGCCCGCAAGCGCCTCGGGATCCGGTACCCGCGACCACAGCTCGAGCGCGCGCTCGAGAAGCGCCGCCGCCTCGCCGTTGGCGTGCACCCGCTCCGCGTCGTCGGCGGCGCGCAGCGCCGCGGTGAACGCGCGCGGCCGGTCGCCCGCCTCGGCGTAGTGATGCGCGACCTCGGCCGCGGCGTCGAGCGTGTCGGCGCCGGCGGCGTCGAGCCGGCGCTCCATCGCCTCGGCGAGCGCGAGGTGCAGCTCGGTCTGCTCGCCCGGCAGCAGGTCGTCGACCACCGCCTCCCGCAGCAGCGCGTGGCGGAACGCGTAGCGGCCGTCGTCGCCCGCGACGAGCAGGCCGTTCGCGACCGTCTCGCGCAGCGCCTCCCGCAGCGGCCGCCCCTGCACGCCGCTGACCTCGCCGAGGACGTCGTGGTCCACCCGCTGGCCTGCCGCCACGACGCGCAGCAGCTCCTGCGCGGCGTCGGGCAGCGCCTCCACGCGCAGGATGAGCGCGTCGCGCAGCGTCGGCGGCAGCTCCCCCCGGCCGTCGCGCCCCGCCGCGAGCAGCTCCTCCGCGAACAGCGGGTTGCCCTCGCTGCGGGCGAGGAGGCGGTCGACCAGGCTCCGCTCGGGCTCGGCGCCGAGGATGTCGGTGAGCTGCGCGGCCAGCTCCTCGCGCGTGAACGGCGACAGCGCGATCCGCCGCCCGCGCTCGCTGCGCTCCAGCTCGGCGACGACGGGCCGCAGCGGATGGCGACGGTGCAGCTCGTCGCTGCGGTACGTCCCGACGACGAGCACCCGCTCGCGGCACAACGCGCGGGAGAGGAAGACGAGGAAGTCGCGCGTCGAGCGGTCGGCCCAGTGGAGGTCCTCGACGACGAGCAGGACGGGCGCCTCGCGGCCCAGGCGCTCCAGCAGGCCCAGCAGCGCCTCGAACAGGCGGGCCTGCGGGGTGGCGGTCGTCGTGTCGACCGAGGCGGCGCGGATCTCGCCGAGCTCGGGCAGGAGCTGGGCGAGCTCCGCCCGAGCGCCCGGCGCGAGCGCGTCGAGGACCGGGTCGGCGCCGCGGGCGAACGGGCGCAGCGCGGTGACGATCGGCGCGTAGGGCAGCTCGCCGGCGCCGAGCTCGATGCACTCGCCGAAGAGGACGCGCACGCCGTCCGCCTTGGCCCGCGCGGCGAGCTCGTCGACGAGCCGCGTCTTGCCGACGCCGGACTCCGCGGTCACGAACGCCATCTGCGCCCGCCCGCCCGCGGCCTCGGCGAGCAGGTGCTCGAGCTCGGCGAGCTCCGGCCCCCGGCCGACGAACCGGCTGCTGCTCAGGCGTGCGGGCACATGCGGAGTATCCGCGCTCACGCGGCGGCGCGCAGGGCCCGGCGGCGCAGCGCGAGGCGGCGCCGCACGCGACGCGCCTCGGGCGCGGGCCGGACC
>DASZDF010000202.1:0-2686 GCA_035942275.1 Solirubrobacteraceae bacterium
GCCGAGGCCCGCCGCGACGAGCAGCACCGCACGGCGCGGCGCGCGTCGCCGCGCCGCCGGGCGCGCGAGCGCGGCGTCGAAGCGGCGGCCGATCTCGTCGAGGGCGCGGATCGGGTCGGAGCTGTCGTGCTCGGTCATGTCGTGCCCTCGCGGGGGATCGGGTTTCGTTCGAGCGTCTTCGCGAGGCTGCGCAGCCCGCGCGAGACGCGGGCGCGCGCCGTCGGCTCGGAGACGTCCAGTCGCGACGCGACGTCGGCGTAGGACAGCTCCTCCACGACGCGGAGGCGGACGGCCTCGCGATGCTCGCTCGGCAACGTCGCGAGCGTGCGGGCGACCGCGCCGCGCAGGTCCGCCAGCCCGGCGAGCTCCACGATGCGGACGACGTCGTCCGGCTCGAGCGGTGGGACCTCCACGCCCAGACGCCGCAGCGCGCTGCGCTCCGACCGGCCCTTGCGGACGAAGTGCGCCAGGACGTGCCGGGCGATGCCGACGAGCCACGCCGCCACGTCGTCGTCCGTGTCGCCCCGGAACCGGCGCCGCGACGCGAAGGCCTGCGCGAACGTCTCCGCCGTGAGCTCGAGCGCGACCTCCGGGTCCCAGGTCCGCCGAGCGAGGTACGCCAGCACCGTGCGCGAGTGCGCCCGGTACACGCCGCCGAACGCCGGCGCGTCGCGCACCGACCGCGTCAGCAGCTCCGCGGTCGTCCTCATGCCATCCCTTTGCCGCGAGCGCGGCTTTCGTGACGGGCCGGCATCTCGCCGGCATCTTCAGGGAAGGAGCGCGCGGGCGCGGTAGAGCGCGACCGGCTCCCGGACGCCCTTGAGCCGCCGCGTCCCCGCCCGCGACCAGTCGAACGCGTCCCGCGTCGCCTCGCGCACCTCGCGCGACGCGAGCACGCTGTCCGGGCGCGCGACGCCGGTGATCCGGCTGGCGAGGTTCACCGGCGTACCGAGCCAGTCGCCGCAGTGCGCCACCGCGGTGCCGCTCGCGACGCCCACGCGCACCGGCGGCAGGTCGGCGTCGCCGTGCGCGAGCGCGAGCGCCGCGCGCACCAGCGGCTCGGGGTGCGGAGAGACGAGCATCGCCGCGTCGCCGATCATCTTCACGAGCCGTACCGGCGGCTCGGCGGCCTGGACGGCGAGCTCGGTGAGGCGGCGTCCGGCGGCGCCGAGCTCGGCGGGCGGCACGGTCTCGCCGAACCGCGTGAACCCGACGAGGTCCGCGAAGCAGACCGTGACGTCGCGCGCCTCCTCGAAGCGCCCCTCGGACAGCTCGTGCTGGAGGATGACGTCGCTCTTGAGCTGCTCGGAGAGGTGCACGTTGAGGACGTACGACAGCAGCGGCGAGAGCATCGGGACCATGAACTCGCCCGCCTGGGCGTAGCGCAGCCCCAGCTCCGCCTCGCTGTCGCCGGCCTGGAGGAGCGCGTCGCCCACCACCTCTCGGAGCGTCTCGGCGAGGCGCGCCATGCCGTGCCCGAGCACCTGGGTGATGAGGACGATCTGCGCGTCCGGCAGTCCGAGGGCGACGAACTGCGCGACGCCGCGCGCCGCCTCCAGGTCCTCGTCGCGCAGCGCGATCTCGTCGTCCCCGGCGTTCGCGAGGCCGAGCGCGCGCCACAGCCGGCGCAGGAAGTCGAGCGAGAGTCCCGTCGCCTCCGCGATGTCGCGCGGCGAGTACCGCGCGTCGTCGCGGCGCAGGACGCGGTCGATCGGCAGCAGCGCCAGCCGCCCGCGCCGCGCGGCGTCGCGGACCTCCTCCTCGGTGAAGCCGTCGGCGAGCAGCCGCTCGACGAGCTCGCGCCGCTCACGCCGCTCGTCCTCGCCCTCGATCCCCTCGAGCAGGTCGTCGATCATGGCTCCTCCGGCCGTCCCCGCAGACGGCTTGTTGTACAAACGTACAAGACGAACGTACAACAAGCGCGGTACGGTGGTTGTGACATGGCTCCACGCAGCCACCGCGAGCAGCTCCTCGACGGGGCCGTCGAATGCCTGCGCACGAAGGGCTACGCCCGCACGACCGCGCGCGACATCGCGGCGGCGGCGAACGCCAACCTCGCGTCGATCGGCTACCACTTCGGCTCGAAGGACGCCCTGCTCAACGCCGCGATCGTCCGCATCTCCGAGGAGTGGACGAGCACCATGGCCGCCGCGGCGTTCGCGAGCCGGGGCGCGACGCCGCTCGAGCGCATGGGGACGTCGTGGATGGCGATGTTCGCGACGTTCGAGGAGCAGAAGCCGCTGCTCACCGCGTTCATGGAGGCCGCCGCGCAGGCGCAGTGGTCCGACGAGCTGCGCGAGGCGCTCGCCGGCCACTACCGCGAGCTGCGCGACTCGGTCGGCGAGATGGTCAGCGCGAGCCTCGGCGACGAGTCCGGCGCCGACCCGCGCGCGGTCGGGTCGTTCCTCGTCGCCGTGTTCGACGGGTTCATGCTCCAGTGGCTGCTCGACCCGAAGGACACGCCGGACGGCGAGCACCTCGTGATGTCGCTCGGCGCCGCGCTCGGATCGGCTATCGAGCAGGCCCAGGCGTGAGCGCGCGGACGACGTCCGCCGCCGGGGCCTCGCGCGCCAGCGCGTGCGCCTGACCGGCCCAGAGGTTCACGACGTCGGCGTCGCCGCGCTCGCGCCCGGCCGCGCGCAGCGGCGCGGTCGCGAAGTGGATCTCCGGATAGGCCGACGGCGCG
>DASZDF010000203.1:0-4358 GCA_035942275.1 Solirubrobacteraceae bacterium
TGGCTGCACAACCGCAGGGCGCTCCTGCTCGAGCCGGACGTCGACGACGAGCGCGGCAGCGCGACGTTCTGGGTACCGGTCCCGCGCGCACGCGGGCCGTGGTTCGTGCGGCTGTCGCTGTTCGACCCGCGCGGCAAGCGCGTGACGTTCGCCGACTCCCGGCGCTTCCGCTAGTAGACGCCGCCCAGCTTGCGGTGGTCCCAGGTGGCGCGGTCGCGCTCGACGAAGCGCATCGCGACCCGCTTCGCCGCCTGCTTCTCGACCATCGCGCGCACCTCGTCGCCGACGTCGCCGCCCGTGTAGCGGCTGAAGATCGCGATGCCGAGGTCGCGGACGCGGTCGGTGTCGCGGATCACCTCGACGTCGCACTTGAGCATCACGCCGCGCAGCTCGTGGTACTGCTCGCCGTCCTCGACCTGCAGCGTCGCGCGGGGGTCGCGCTCGAGGTTGCGGACCTTCTGCGACTTCGCGAACGTCCACGCCCACAGCTCGCCGTCGCGCACGACGTACCAGAGCGGCATGAGGTGCGGGAACCCGTCGCGCCCGTTGGTCGCGCAGACGACGACCCGCTGCTCCTCGAGGAACGCCGCGACCTCGTCGGCGGTCATGGTGATCTGGTCGCGCCGGCTCACGCTCCGGCAAGCTACACGGCGTGCTGCGGCTCTACCGCTTCCCGTACTCGACCAACGTCGAGCGCGTCGCCCTCGCGCTCGCGTACAAGGGCCTCGAGGTCGAGTCGGTCGCCGTCGATCCCGGCGACCGCTCGCCGGTCGAGGCGATCAGCGGCCAGCCGCTCGTGCCGGTGCTCGTCGACGGCGATCTGGTGATCCCGGACTCCACCGCGATCCTCGAGCACCTCGAGGCGCGCCACCCCGACCCGCCGCTGTATCCGGCCGATCCGGCGCGCCGGGCCGAGGCGCGGATCTTCGTGGCGTGGTTCAACCGCGTCTGGAAGGCGCCGCCGAACCTGCTCACCGACGCGCTCGACGAGGGGCGCGACCCGTCCGAGCCGGAGCTGGTCGCCTGGGGTGAGGAGGTGCACGCGTTGCTCGACCTCTTCGACGCGCTGCTCGACGGGCGCGACCACCTCATGGGCGACTTCGGCATCGCCGACGTCGTGGCGTGGCCCTTCCTGCGCTACGCCGTCTCCCTCGACGACGACGACACGGATCGCTTCCACCACGTGCTCGCCGAGCACCTGCGCACCGACGCGCACCCGCGCGTCGTCGCGTGGGTGGAGCGCGTGGCGCGGCGGCCGATGGCCTAGAGTCGCGCAATGAAGCTGCTCTCCCTCTCCGCGCTCGCCACGCTCGCGATCGCCACCCCGGCCTCGGCCGCCGATCCGCAGATGTGGCAGACGCCGTCGGGCAACATCGCCTGCGCCGCGTTCGGCTCCCAGCTGCGCTGCGACATGCGCGAGCTCGGCACCCCGGCGCCGCCGCGGCCGGCGAACTGCGAGGGCGACTTCGGCAACGCGTTCGCCGTGACCCGCAACGGGTCGCGCGGCAAGCGGATCTGCGTCAGCGACGCGGTCGGCGGCCCCGGCACGCCCACCGTCAGGTACGGCCGGACGTGGAAGCGCAACGGCTTCCGCTGCCGCGTGCGCCGCTCGGGCGTGCGGTGCACGAACCGCCGCGGTCACGGCTTCTTCCTGCGGATCGGGAAGCAGACGCTCTTCTAGAGGGCGTCGCGCACGCGGTCGGCCGCGTTGCGGCCGGCGACCAGCATGGGCTCCGGGCTCTTCAGCGCGCGGCTGAGGACGAACGCGCCCTCCATCGCGGTGAGGATCTCGATCGCGAGCACCCGCGCCGGCTCCTCCTCGATGCCGCCGCGGCGGAGGTAGGCGCCGACGCCGTCGATCCAGCTCTGGAAGACGTCCGCGGTGGCGATCCGCAGCGGCTCGTTCGTGCTCGCGACCTCGAGCGCGACCGTCGCGATCGGGCAGGCGTCCTCGTAGTCGGACGCCACGAGGGCGTCGGCGGCGCCGCGGAAGAAGACGTCGATGCCCTCGACGACGTCGTCGATCGGGCCGGCGACCGCCGCGAACAGCTCGCCGTACATCGCGCCCGACCGGCGGATGACCTCCTCGCCGAGCTGCTCCTTGCCGCCGGGGAAGTGGTGGTAGAGCGAGCCGAACGGCGCGCTGGCCGACTGGACGATCTGCTTCATCCCGGTCCCCGTGTAGCCGTGCCGGCGGAACAGCTCCATCGCCGTCTCGAGGATCCGGTCCTTTGTGCCCGTCGTCACGCTCGGGATGATACGGTCCGGGAATAGAGCGATCTATCTAGTCACCGGGAGGGACGATGGGCACGCGCATCCTGAAGTGGATCGTCGGGTTCGGCGCGCTGACGACGGCCGTGCACTTCACCCACAACTTCGTGAAGATCGAGGACTACCCCGAGTCGCCGATCCCCGACTGGGTCGTGCAGGCCGCGATCGTCGTCTCCTGGCCGGTCTTCACCTGGATCGCGATCCGCGGCTACCGCCTCTACGCCGAGCGCGGCGTCGGGGCGGCCCGTCCGTGGCTGCTCTGGTACGCGGCGTTCACGCTCTTCTCGCTCGGCCACTTCACCGAGGGCAACCCGGACATCCCGCCGGTCTTCTACGCGACGATCTTCACCGACGTGCTCGCCGGCGTGCTCGTCGTCGCCTTCGTGGCTTGGGCGTCGAGCGCGGAGCGCCGGCGCGTCGCGACCTGACTCAGCGGGCGCCGGCGGCCGCGCCGTCGCGCAGCCGCGCGACCGCTTCGCGAACCGCCTCGCGCGCCTCGGGCGGCTCGAGGACGACAGCGTCCCCGGCCTCCCTGAGCACCTCGCGGACGAGCCAGTCGGCGCCCTTGTAGCCGCGCTCGATCACGATCGCGCCGTCGGCGAGCTCCTCGGCGACCCGGTGCTCCTCGCGCTGCCAGCGGGCGCGCTCGGGGGAGACCCAGATGCGCGCGATCTGCGACGCGTCGAGCTCGCCGGTGCGCGCCCAGCCGTCCAGGTCGGCGGCGACGTACGCCTCCGGCCGCGGCTCGAACGTCTCGTCGGTCACCTCGGCGCTCTTGATGCGGTCGAGGCGGAAGTGGCGGACGTCGGCCTTCGCCGGGTCGTACGCGGCGACGTACCAGCCCTCGAGCCCGTTCATGAGGTGGTACGGCTCGACGATGCGCTCGGAGAACGTGTCCTCCGACTCCTTGTAGTACTCGAGCTGGAGCAGGCGGCGTTCGTTGATCGCGACCGAGATGCGCCGGGCCATGTCCGGGTCGTCCGCGGTCGCCGTCGCGATGTGGAGCTGCTCGCGCGGATCCTCGCCGCCGAGCGCGTCGACCACCTTCTCGCGCGCCGTCGTGAGCGCGCCGGAGGGGAAGTGCTCGCCGATGAGGTCGATCGCGGCGACGAGCGCCTTCGCCTCGACGGGCAGCAGTCGGGCGGGCCGCGCGAAGTTGTCGGCGTACGGCTCGGGGTCGACCTCGATCGTGCCGTCGTCGCGCAGCTCCGCGTAGAGCACGTAGGTGCCGCCGCCGAACGACACGACGTTGAGGACGTTGATGTCCTCCTGAAGCTCCTGCCGCGAGACCTGCACGCGCTCGCGCACCTCCTCCTCGCGGAGGTCCTGCCCGCGGCGGCCCGCCTCGATGAGGATGCTCGCCAGCGTGACGAGCCGGGCGAAGCGCTCCGGGCGGATCAGCGTCTCGCGCCGGCCCGCTGCCGCGTCGGCGTCCGCGGGCGGCGCGTCGTGCCCCGCGCTGCGCCTGGCGGGCGGCGCGAGCTCCGGGACCTCGGTGTGCCGCTCGTGCAGCAGCTCGATGCGGCCGGCGACCTCCGTCGCGAGCTCCGGCGGGCCGAGGACGCGGGCGTGCTCCCCGAGCCCGAGCACGAACGACGCGAGCTGCCGCGCGTCCGCGTACGCGGTCGCGAAGACGGTGCCGCCCTCGGCGGCCTCGATCTCGCCGAAGCGGCCGAACTGCCGCTCGACCTGCCACGCGATCCGCTCGGACACCCAGATCTCCGCGGTGCCGACGGTCTCGCCGAACTGCCACTCGGCACGGCCCGCGTAGACGCGCGGGTCGAAGTCGGCGGGGCGCTTGAAGTCGTGCTCGGCCTTCGTCGCGTACGCGACCTTGCCACGGATCCGGTCGAGGCGGAAGACGCGCATCGCGTCGCGCTCCTGGCTGCGGCCGACGAGGTAGAACTGGCCGTCGCGGAAGAGCAGGTGGTAGGGGTCGACCTTCCGCGCGTCGAGCGAGTCGCGCTGCAGCGAGTAGTAGTCGAACGTGATCGTCTTCTGGCGGAAGATCGCCGTCTCGATCTTCGCGAGGCGCTGGCTGAGGTCGTGGCCGCCGGCCGACGCGGTGATGTTCAGCCGCAGGCCGC
>DASZDF010000204.1:0-2797 GCA_035942275.1 Solirubrobacteraceae bacterium
GGGGCGGCGGCGCGCTCCTCGAGCGCCGCGGCCGTGAGCTCCCACGCGCGGCGGCGCGCCTCGGCCTCGCCGGGCGCGCGGAGGTCGCGGAGCTCGTCCTTCACCGCGCGCCCCTTCCCCAGGTCTCCAGCGCGTCCAGCCCGCGCCGCAGCCGCGAGTTGACGGTCCCGCGCGGGAGGTCGAGGACGCCCGCGATCTCGCCCGGCGTCAGCTCGAGCACGTGACGCAGGACGACGACCGTCCGCTGGTCGTCGGGCAGCGCCGCGAGCGCGTCGCCGAGGTCGTCCGGCGGCCGCGGCTCCTCGCGCGCGGGGAGCGCGACGAGCGCCGCGTCGCCGACCTCGCGCCGCAGGTTGCGCGTGCGCAGGGCGTCGATGGCGCGGCGCGCGACGATCGTCCGCAGCCACGGGGCGAGCGGGCGGCGGCGGTCGAAGCCGTCGAGTGCCGCGAGCGCGGCGAGGAACGCCTCCTGGGCGATGTCCTCCGCCGCCTGCGCGTCGCGGACCACGAACCACGCCGCCCGGTACGCCGCCGGCCAGTGCGCGCGGAAGAGGGCCTCGACGGCGGCCGCGTCGCCCCGCTGCGCCGCGCGCACGAGCGCACGCTCCCGCCGCGGCGTCACCGCGCGGCGCGATGCCCGCGGGCGGACCGCCTCGAGCGCAGCCTCGCTGGCCATGGCATGCACACTCTCCTGTACGGGGAGCGCGCGCGTGGAGGTCCGTCGCCGGCCCTACTGGGCGAGCTGGTCGATCGAGCACTCGCGCGGGGGCTTGTCCTCGCGCCAGCGCTGGATCTTCGCCCCGTGGCGGATGCGGCCGTCGCTCACGTGGTCGAAGGTCACCTCGACGACGAGCTCGGGGCGCAGCTCGCGCCATTCCAGCTCGCGGTCGTTCGCCCAGCGCGACGGGTCGCCCATGCCGCTCTTGCCGGTCTCGTACGGCGCCAGCGTCGCGACGAGCTCGCGCTTCTGCTTCGCCGTGAACCCGCTCGTGTGGCCGACGACGCGCAGCTCGCCGCCCGCGTCGTACAGCGCGAGGATCAGGGACCCGACCGTCCCCTCCTCCTTGCCCGGCCGCCAGCCGTGTACGACGGCGTCGATCGTCCGGACGCGCTTGACCTTCACCATCCCCGTGCGCTCGCCCGGTCGGTACGGCGCCTCGAGCTCCTTGGCGATGACGCCCTCCGCCCCGCGCAGCCACGGGTCCGCGTCGGCGACGTCGAGCGTCATCGGAGTCAGATCCAAGGGTGCCTCCACGATGGCCTCCAGGGCACGCCTCCGTGCGGTGAACGGCAGCTCGAGCAGCACGTCGTCCTCGCGCGCGAGCAGGTCGAAGGCGATGAAGCGCGCCGGCGTCTCCTCTGCCAGCCGGTCGATGCGCGACTTCGCCGGATGGATGCGCTGGCCGAGCAGGTCGAAGAGCTGCGTCCCGTCCTCGGCGAAGATCACGATCTCGCCGTCGACGACGAACCGCCCCGGCGGGAAGCGCAGCTCGGGGAAGTACCGCCGCAGGGCCTTGCCGTTGCGCGACTGGAGGAAGACCTCGCCGTCGTCGACGAACGCGACGCAGCGGAAGCCGTCCCACTTCGGCTCGTACGCCCAGCCGTCGCCCTCGGGCAGGCGGGCGCGCGAGCGGGCGAGCTGCGGCGGGAGCGGAGGGTTGAGCGGAAGGGCCACGGAGGACGGCAGGCTAGACGCGCGCGGGCGGTACCGGCAGCCCGGCGACGTCAACCCGCGTCCTCAGCACCGCGCTGCGCGTCGTGACGTACAGGTCGTCGAGGACGGGGCCGCCGAAGCACAGACTGGAGACGAAGTCCGCGTCCGGCACCTCGATCGTTCGCTCGAGCTCGCCGTCCGGCGTGAACCGCGCGATCGCCGCCCCGCCGCCCAGCGCGACCCAGACGCCGCCCTCGAAGTCGACCGCCATCCCGTCGGCCTGCTCGCTCGGCGAGCGCGCCCACGCCTCGTGCGCGTCGCGCCAGATCCGCCCGTCGCCGAAGTCGGCTAGATAGAACGTCTCGCCGTCGGGCGCGCACGCGATCCCGTTCGGCCACGTGACGATCGGCAGCTCCGTCGTGTCCGGGTGGTCGTCGCCCGGCCGCAGCGCGACGACCGCGCCGGGCTCCGGCGGCTGGCCCTCCATCGGGTTGAACCGCAGCGCGCCGACGAGCAGCGTGCCGTCGCCGAGCGTCCCCATGTCGTTGTAGCCCGCGAAGCCCGGGATCCGGCCGAGGACCTCCACCTGCTCGCCGTCGGGCCGGATGTGCAGGACGTCGCGCCCGCTCACGAGCAACCCGCCGTCGGCGTGCATCGCCATCCCGCCGATCCCGCGCCGCTTCTGGAGCACCTCCTCGACGCGCCCGTCCTCGCCGATCCGCTTCACGCCGCCGAACACGGCGTCGCTGAAGAGCAGCGACGACCCGTCCCACACCGGCGCCTCCGCGAGGCCGAACCCCCGCGCGACGACCTCGAAGCTCACGCGCGCCTCGGCGCGGCGGAGGGGCCGCGCAGCCGGCGCAGCACCGCGGCGGCCGCGGCGGGGGAGACGCCGTTGAGCGCGCCGAGCACGCGCCCGACGGGCGGGAAGAAGACCTGCCGCTCGTCCTGCTCCACCGCGCGCAGGATCCGGTCGGCCATCCGGTGCGCCGGGACGGCGCGCGTCGAGGCCCGCGACCAGGGCGGCATCCTGTCGCGTTCGTGGTCGTGCAGCGAGGTGGCGACCTCGCCCGGATGGACGGTCGTGAGCGACACGCCGGTCCCGTTCAGCTCGTGGCGCAGGGCGTCGGCGAACGCCCGCTG
>DASZDF010000205.1:0-2482 GCA_035942275.1 Solirubrobacteraceae bacterium
CCGCGCGCGAGCCGCTCGACCAGGGCGCCGCCGACCTCGTCCTCCAGGGCGCGGACCTGCTGGGACAGCGTCGGCTGCGAGACGTACAGCTCGGCCGACGCGCGGGCGAACGAGCCCTCGTCGACGACGGCGACGAGGTACTCCAGCTGGCGGAGCGTCATAGGTACAGACTAAGGCAGCGACAGAAACAGCGTGTTGAGGCTATGTCAGGACGAGCGCACGATGGACGTACCACCACGTCGCCTCATGGAGGCCCCAAATGCTTCAGCGCGTCATCACCTACGTCACCGTCCACCCCAAGCGCATCATCCTGCTGTGGCTCGTCCTCGCCGTCGGGCTCGCCGCCGCCGGGACGCAGCTCGGCCACCGCGTCGTCACCGACGACACGGAGCAGTTCCTCCCGAAGTCCTCCGAGTCCGCCCGCGCCACGCAGTTCGCCGAGACGGCGTTCGGCGAGCAGGAGGGCACCACCACCGTCACCGCGCTCGTGAAGCGCAGCGACGGCCGCCCGCTGAACGCAGCCGACCGCGCGGAGGTCGCGGCGCTGAGCGACTCGCTGAAGCGCTGGCGCGTCGACACCGACACGCTCGACGTCGCGGGCCAGCCCGGCGACCTCGCCGAGCGCGCCGGCGGCATCGTCGCCGCCGCACCCGGCCCGCAGGCGCCGGACGGGCGCTTCCAGCTCGTCGGGCTGCAGTGGAAGGCCAACAGCACCGACCTCGTCGCCCAGGAGGCCTTCCGCCAGATCCGTGACCGCGCCGCCGACGCCGCCCGCGCCGACGGCCTGCGCGTCGCGTTCACCGGAGGCATCGCCTCCACGGCCGACCAGGCGAAGGCCGACGAGGACAGCACCGCGCTGCAGGGCCTCCTGCTGCTCGGCGCCATCGTCGTGCTCAGCCTGCTGTTCTTCCGCGCGCCGCTCGCGGCGCTCGTCCCGCTCGTCTCGATCTACCTCGTCGCCGGCGCCGCCGGCGGCCTCGTCGTGCTCGCAGCGCTCGCGTTCGGCTTCGACCTCGACGTGAACACCCCGCAGATGATCCACGTGGTCCTCGTCGGCATCGGCGTCGACTACTTCCTGTTCCTCCTGTTCCGGCTGCGCGAGCGGCTGCGCGCCGGCGACGACCGCCGCGCGGCGGCGCAGGCGTCCGCGCTCAGGATCGGGCCGGTCATCGCTTCGGCCGCGCTGGCCGTCGTGGTCGCTTTCGCGACCCTCGGCCTCGCGGAGTTCGGCCAGTTCCGGGTCCTCGGCCCCGCCATCGCGATCTCCGTGCTGTTCATGCTCGTCGCGGGCGTGACGCTGATGCCGGCGCTCGCCGCGGTCACCGGCCGGGCGCTGTTCTGGCCCTCGCGCCGGTGGCTCGAGGAGCGCACCGACGGGCCCGCCGCGCGCCTCGGCCGCGGCATCGCCGCGCACCCGGGCCGGACGACGCTCGCGGTCACCCTCGCGCTCGTCGCGCTGGCGACGGTCGCGGTCGGGACGAAGATGTCCTACGACGTGACGTCCGGGCAGACCACGACGGCCGCCACGCGGGCCGCCGACGAGATCGCCGCGTCGCTTCCCAAGGGCGCGACCGACCCGCAGCACGTCTACGTCGACGCGTCGCGGACGATCACCGTCGCCGAGCTCGAGCCGCTCCGTCAGCGTCTCGAGCGCGTCGACGGCGTCGGCTCCGTCGGGACGCCGGTCCTGACGCCGGACCGCCGCGGTGCGCAGATCGAGCTCGCGCTGCGCGGGGAGGCGCTCTCGAAGCAGGCGATGGACGTCGTCCGCGGCCCGTTGCGCGACACCGCCCACGCGGCCACGCCCGCCGGCACGACCGCCATGGTCGGCGGCACGACCGCGGTGTTCGCCGACGTGAGCGACTCCGTGGGGCGCGACATGCGCAAGATCTTCCCGATCGCCGCCGCGCTGATCGGGCTGATCCTCGTCCTGACGCTCCGCAGCGCCGTCGCCCCGCTGTACCTGCTGGGCGCGGTCGCGCTGGAGTTCGCCGCGACGCTGGGCGCCTCGGTCCTGGTCTTCCAGGTCCTGGCCGGGCAGACCGGCGTGGCGTTCACGCTCCCGCTGGTCCTGTTCCTCTTCGTCGTCGCGCTGGGGACGGACTACAACATCCTCATGACCGCCCGGCTGCGCGAGGAGATGCTCGCCGGCCGGCCGGTCCGTGAGGCGGTCGCCGCCGCCGTGCGCCACGTGGCACCCGCGATCGCCGCCGCCGGGCTCGTCCTCGCGGCCTCGTTCGCGACGCTGATGCTGGCCTCCGGCCAGGCATCCAAGGAGCTGGGCTTCGCGATGGCCTTCGGGATCATCCTGGCCTCGCTCGTCGTCTCCTCGATCCTCGTGCCGGCCCTCACCGCCCTCGCCGGGCGGCGGGCGGGGTGGCCCGGGAAGGCCGCCGGCGAGCGGCGCGCGGCGCCGGCGCGCGTCGGGGGGTCGGCGCCCAAGCCGGTCGGCTAGGGCGTCGCGGGCCGACGGTCGGCTCGC
>DASZDF010000206.1:0-3274 GCA_035942275.1 Solirubrobacteraceae bacterium
GCGGCGCTCCTCGACGAGCTCCACCAGGCCGTGGCGCTCCAGCGCGCGGAGGTGGTAGTTCGCCTTCTGGCGGCTGAGCCCGACGCGTCCGGCGAGCGTGCTGGCGGACCCGGGCTCGGCCAGCTCGGCGAGGAGGCGGGCTCGGATCGGGTCCAGCGACGCCTCGGCGGCGGCGGGGTCCTCGATGACGGTGACGTCGTACACGCGAGCACCTTCTCACCGACAACTATATCTGTCAAGAGCGTTAGTCTTGTCGGCCAGGCCGCATCCGGAAGAGCGCGCCTCCTCCCGCCGCGTCCTCGACCGCGACCTCCGCGCCGTGCGCCTCCGCGACCTGCCGCACGATCGCGAGGCCGAGCCCGGAGCCCGGCCGCCCGCGCGCCGTCGCCCCGCGGTAGAAGCGGTCGAAGATCAGCGGCTTCTCGGCGTCGGGCACCCCCGGGCCGTGGTCGCGCACGGCGACCTCGCCGTCGCGGACCGTCACCTCGACCTCGGAGGAGTGCTTCGCGGCGTTGTCGAGCAGGTTGCTCACCGCGCGCCCCAGCCGCTCGGCGTCGCCGCGCACGACGACCGGCTCGAGCGACGACGCGAACGTCACCGCCGGTGCGTTGCGGCGCGCCCGCGCGACCGCCTCCGCGACCACCTCGTCGAGCCGGACGTCGTCGATCACGGTGAGCGGCTGGTCGCCGCGCGCGAGCTCGATGACGTCGTTGATGAGCAGCGTGAGCTCCTCGGACTGCTCGCGCATGTCCGCCAGCAGGCGCCGCCGCTCCTCGGGACTGAGCGAGGCGCCCTCGTCGTCGAGCAGCACCTCGACGTTCGTGCGCAGCGACGTCACGGGCGTGCGCAGCTCGTGCGACGCGTCGGCGACGAGCTGGCGCTGCGACGCCACCGACTCGCCGAGCGCGTCGCGCGAGGCCTGCAGCCGGTCGAGCATCGCGTTGAACCGCGACGCCATGCGACCCACCTCGTCGGAGCCGCCCGCCGACTCGATCCGCCGCCCGAGGTCGTCCGTCGCGGTGATGTGCTCCGCCGTCTCGGTGAGCTGCGTCACCGGCGCCACGACCTGCCGTGCGAAGAGCCGGGACACGCCGAGGGCGAACGCCGTCCCGAGCAGGCACAGCAGCACGAGCACGACGCGCAGCTGCGACAACGTCGAGTCGACGCTCTCGAGGCTGCGGGAGAGCTGCAGCGCCCCGAACGGCAGCGGCACGGTCAGCACGCGCACGTGCTCGCCCGACACGTCGCGGTCGGTGAACTCCGCCGGCGTGTCGGGGCCGCTCCGGGCCAGGGCGAGGTCGTCCTCCGTCACCGGGATGGCGACGGCGTCGGGCCCCGTGCGGACCGTCCCGTCGCCGAGCACGAGCTGCGCGTTCGCCGCCCCCTCGCCGGGCCGCTGGGGAGGGGGCGGACGGAACTCGTCGCCGTGGCGCGGCGGCCCCGGCGGCCCGCCGCGCTCGGCCTGGCGCATCAGCTCGCCGTCGACCTGGTCGCGCAGCTCCGCGCGCATGGCGAAGTAGCAGACGAACGACGCGAGCACGACCGTCACCCCGACGGTCCCCGCCGCGAGCAGCACCAGGCGGCGGCGCAGCGACATCTACGCCGCGCGCAGCACGTAGCCGAGCCCGCGCACGGTGTGGAGCAGCCGCGGCTCGCCCGACGCCTCGAGCTTGCGCCGCAGGTACCCGACGTAGACGCCCAGCGTGTTGGACGTCGCGCCGAAGTCGTAGCCCCAGACGCGCTCGAAGATCTGCGAGCGCGTCAGCACCTGCCCCGGGTGCTCGAGCAGCAGCCGCAGCAGCGCGAACTCGGTCCGCGTCAGCTCGATCTCGCGGTCGCCGCGCCGCACGACGTGCGCGGGGACGTCCATGACCACGCCGGCGAACGACAGGATCTCGCTGTCCCCCGGCTCCGCCCGTCGCAGCAGCGCCCGCAGCCGTGCCTGCAGCTCGCGCAGCGCGAACGGCTTGACGAGGTAGTCGTCGGCCCCCGCGTCCAGCCCCGCCACGCGGTCGTCGACCGCGTCGCGCGCGGTGAGCATCAGCACCGCCGTCCGGTCGCCTCCGGCGCGCATCCGCCGGCAGACCTCCAACCCGTCGACGCCGGGCATCGCCACGTCGAGCACGACCGCGTCGTGCGGCTCGCCCGCCAGCACCGACAGCGCCGCGGAGCCGTCGGCGGCCAGCGCCACGTCGTAGCCCGCCATGCGCAGCGCGCGGTCCAGCGACCCGCGCACCGCGGGCTCGTCGTCGACCACCAGGATGCGCTGCGCCACGGCGGAAGCCTATGCGCCCGCACATAAGAATCCCCGAAGTTCCAGGGATCCTTAGGAAACGCTGAGGAACGGATGGGATCGTGCCCGGCGCCCATGACTGGCTACCTGGAGATCGAGACCGGCGGTGACCGCCGGGTGGTTCCCCTCCCCGGCGAGGTCACGCACCTCGGCCGCGGGCTCTCGGCCGACGTCCGGCTCGACGACGCGACCGTCTCGCGCAAGCACGCCGTCATCGTCCGCAGGGACGAGGCGGTCGTGATCCTCGACGACCGGAGCATGAACGGCGTCTGGGTCAACGGCACGCGGGTCACCGAGGCCGCGCTCGCGGACGGCGACGAGATCCTGCTCGGCCGGGTGCCGCTGAAGTTCGTGGCGAGCGCGCCGCAGGCCGCGGCTGCCGCCTAGCGCTGGCCCGGAGGCTTGCGGGGGAAGGGCGAGACCTCGGTACCGAGGTCCAGCGCAGTCTCCACGATGCGCGACTGCTCGCCCACGTGCGCGGACGGGTAGCCCTCGCCCGGTGACGCGCGCTCCGGCCGGCCGACGTAGCCGAACCGGATGTGCTCGGGCAGGATCTGCATGAGCCGCGGGGACATGTGCGCGCGCCCACCCATGTTGCGCGGCTCCTCCTGCACCCACAGGACCTCCTCGAGGTTCGGGTAGGACCCGACCAGCTCGAGGATCTCCGCCTGCGGGAAGGGGTAGAGCAGCTCGACGCGCCCGACCGCGACCTGCTCCTGCTCGGCGCGCTTCGGGTGCCCGACGAGGTCGTAGTAGACCTTGCCGGTGCAGAGCACGAGGCGCTTGACCTTCTCGTTAGGGACGCGCGGCTCGCCCAGCACGGGGAAGAACTTCGTCTCGGACAGGTGCTCGATCCGGTTCGTCGCCTGCGGCAGGCGCAGCAGCGACTTCGGCGTCATCACGATCAGCGGGCGCTGCTTGGCGATCTTCGCCTGGCGGCGCAGGAGGTGGAAGTACTGCGCCGGCGTCGTCAGGTTCGCG
>DASZDF010000207.1:0-5049 GCA_035942275.1 Solirubrobacteraceae bacterium
CGCCCGCGCGGTCGCCTGACGGCGCCCGACGACCCGTCTCGCGGCGTGTCGCGCGAGGAGTTCCAGGAACTGGTGCAGGACCTGCACGTCGATGCGCCGCCGGCGCGGACGGCGGTCGAGGACGCGCCGGCCCCTGCGCCCGCGCGGCCGCCGGAGCCCGATCCGGCCGCGGACGCCGATCCCTCCGAGCTCTACATGAAGGGCGACGGCGGGACCGACGGCAAGAAGCGCCCGCCGCGCAAGCCGCGCAACCGCAAGCACGGGAGGCCGCGCTAGATGGCCGCGCTCGCGTGGGTGATGATGGGGATCGCCATCTGGCACTTCACGGTGTTCCTCCCGGACCGCTTCTGGGCGGGGATCGTCGGCGCGTTCCTGTTCTCGATCCTCGGCGCGCTCGTCTTCGGCTTCGTGATCCACGGGCTGCACGTGCCGGGGCAGGACGACACCGACATCGTGAGCGCGCTCGAGGCGATCCCGGGCACGGTGCTCGGCCTCGGCGTGTGCTGGCTCATCGGCGTGCGCGCCGAGGGCGACCCGCACTCGGACGCCTTCGGCCGCCCCGCGTAGGCGATGCTGCGCGCGGCGCGCGCTGATGACGCCGCCCGGATCGCGGCGATCTACAACGAGGGCATCGAGGACCGCGTCGCGACGTTCGAGACGTCGCCGCGCAGTGCCACCGACGTCGCCGCGTGGCTGTCATCCGACCTGCCGGTGCTCGTGGCGGAGCTCGACGGCGACCTGGCCGGGTTCGCCCGGGTCGCGCCGTACTCGGACCGCTGCGTGTACGGCGGGGTGGGGGAGCACGGCGTCTACGTCGCGCGGTGGGCGCGCGGCGGCGGCGTCGGGACGGCGCTGCTCGAGGGGCTGGCCGCGGAGGCCGAGCGCGCCGGCCTGTACAAGCTGACGGCACGGATCTTCACGACGAACGCGGCATCGCTGGCGGCCCACCGCGCCGCCGGGTTCTCGGAGGTCGGGGTCCAGCGGCGGCACGGGAAGCTCGACGGCGAGTGGAAGGACGTCGTGCTCGTCGAGCGGCTGCTCGGCGACGCGGCCCGCGACTAGGCTTCACGCCCCATGACGGAGACCACCAGGCGGCTTGCCGCGCTGCCGTGGCGCGACCGCGCTCTGCTTGTGGAGGCGACCCTCCTCCTCGCCCTCGCGCGCCTGGTCGTCGTGGTCCTGCCGTTCCGCGTCATCGCGCGGGGGCTCGGCGCCCGCATGGCGGAGTCGCCGCACGACGAGTCGCCGGCGCCGGAGCGCCTGCGGCGGCTCACCTGGGCGATCGGCGCCGTGGCGCGGCGCACGCCCTGGCGGTCGAAGTGCCTCGAGCAGGCGCTCGCGGCCAAGGCGATGCTCCGGCGGCGCGGGATCCCCAGCACGCTGTACCTCGGGGTCGCGCGCTCGGTGCGCGAGAGCGGCTCGCCGTTCGACGCGCACGCCTGGCTGCGCAGCGGCACGGTCCACGTCACCGGCGGCGCCGACGTCAGCCGCTACGCCGTCGTGTCGATGTTCGCGGACGCCCCGCGCTGAGCGCGCGGGCTAGCTCGAGCCGCCGTCGCGCAGGCGCTGGATGATCCAGTCGAGGCGCTGCCGGGCGTCTTGCGGTTCGTGTTCGCGAGGTACGGCCGGCCGCGCGTCGCCGCCCACGGGACGAGGACATCGAAGTCGAGCGTCTTCAGCAGCTCGAGGCTGTCGACGTAGGCCGCGCGGTCGCTCGACTCGAGCATCGCCGCGATCCACTGGCCGTCGTCGAGGTACACGGTGTCGCCCGTGAAGAGGAACCGGTGCTCGCCGCTGTCCCACAGGTAGGCGGTCGCGCCCGGCGTGTGGCCGGGAGTCGGGATGACCTCGAAGTCGTCGTCGAGCGTGTGCCGGCGCGTGAACGTGGCGCGGGCGCCGTCGACCGCGTCCGCCGCGTGGACGAAGAGCGGCGCGGCGGGCGGCTGGTCCGGAGGGAACATCCCCTCGTGGACGTGGTTGAGGTACCACCGCTCGACTTGCCGAGGCGGCGTCGCCGGCGCGCCGTAGACGAGGATGTTGCCGCGCTCGCGCTCGAGGACGAACGAGCGGATCTCGAGGTTCGGCGCGAAGGGGAGGGCGTGGGGCGCGGAGGCGACGAGCCCCTTCGGCGCGGGGCCGTTCGCGGCGCGCTCGTAGTTGAGGCGCAGGAGCGCGATGACGTCCCTGATGTCGTCCTCCGACGCGATCGCGCGGGCCGCGGGGCCCTCCTTGCCCGGGAACACCGGGTGGTGGACGATCCGGCCCGCGGCGAAGAGCTCGGCCCAGACGTCCTTCGGGAACGAGAAGTGCGCGGAGCGGTCGCCGTGGAGGTGGCCGAGCTCGCGGCGCCCGAAGCGGATCGCCAGCTCGCCGCGGCGGCCGGGACCGGCCTCGACGCCCGGCCAGGACGTCGCCTCCTCGACGATGCGGGTGCTGGGGGAAGTCGTGGTCGTCGCCATGGCGCGGCCGCTACAACTTCAAGTACGCTTGAAGTCAAGTGCGCGAGGCGGATCTGCTCACGATCGGCGAGGTGGCGCGGCGCAGCGGCGTGGCGGCGTCGGCGCTGCGGTTCTACGAGGACCGCGGCCTGATCCGCTCGGAGCGCGTCGGCTCCGGCGGCCACCGGCGGTACGCGCGGCGCGTCCTGCGGCGGATCGCGTTCATCGTCTTCGCGCAGCGCGTCGGGCTCACGCTCGACGAGATCGGGGACGAGCTGGCGAAGCTCCCGCCCGACCGGGCGCCGACCCGGCGCGACTGGTCCCGGTTGTCCCGGGGCTGGAGCGCGCGGATCGACGACCGCATCGCCGAGCTCGAGCGCCTGAAGGCCGGCTTGACGGAGTGCATCGGATGCGGCTGCCTCTCGCTCGACCGCTGCCGGCTGACGAACCCGGGCGACCGCGCGGCCTCCGCCGGCCCCGGCCCGCGCTACTGGATCGGCGACCGCCCGCGCTGACCGCGCCCCGCCGGTTCCGTCCGGCTCCGGAGCAAACATCGCGCGGTGACCGCCACCGGTGCCCCACCGACCCTCTTCGCGCCGCCGAGCGAGATCGCTCCCGCCGAGCCGCGCGTGGAGGACGTCGACGCCGCCGCTCCGCCGCCCGCGAGCGCGCCGGCTCCGCGCCCCGCGAGCGCGGACGCTCCGGGGTTCCCGAGCGCGGGCGCTCCGCTCCCCGACCCCCCTCAGCGGCCGGTCGCGCGCATCGAGGTCGCTCCCGCTCCCGTCGCGGCGGTGCTCCGCCTCGAGCGCGAGGTCGGGGTCTCTCATGTCGTCGCTCAGGCGCTCGTGCGGCGCGGGCTCGGCGGCCCCGACGAGGCTCGGGCGTGGCTCGCGGCCGACGAGCGGCATCCGGCGAGCGCCTTCGCCGGCATCGACGTCGCGGTGGAGCTGGTGCGCAGGCACGTGGCGGCGGGGTCGCGGATCACCGTCCACGGCGACTACGACGTGGACGGGGTCTGCTCGACGGCGATCCTCGTCCGCGCCCTTCGCCGCCTCGGCGCTGACGTGGACTGGTTCCTCCCGAGCCGCACGGAGGACGGATACGGGCTGAACGCGCTCACCGTCGAGCGGCTCGCGCGGCGCGGGACGAAGCTCCTCGTCACCGCCGACTGCGCGATCACCGCGGTCGAGGAGGTCGCGCGGGCGCGCGCGCTGGGCATGGACGTCGTCGTCACCGACCACCACACGCCGCGCGCGGACGGCCAGCTCCCGGACGCGCCCATCGTCCACCCGGCGCTGTGCGGCTATCCGTGCGCCGACCTCTGCGCGGCCGGCGTGGCGTACAAGCTGGCGGGCGAGCTGGTCGGGGCCGCGGCGGACGAGGACCTCGACCTCGTCGCGCTCGCCACCGTCGCCGATGTCGTGAAGCTCCAGGGCGAGAACCGGCGGCTGGTGCGCGAGGGGCTGAAGGCGCTGGCCGCGACGCAGAAGCCGGGCCTGCGGGCGCTCATGCGGGTCGGGAAGGTCGACCCGGGAAGGGTCGACGCGACCGCCTGCGGCTTCCGGCTCGCCCCGCGCATCAACGCCGCCGGGCGGCTGTACCGCGCCGATGCTGGGCTCGAGCTCGTCCTGACGGAGGACCCCGAGCGGGCGCGCCAGGTGGCCGAGGAGCTCGACCGGGTCAACGCCGAGCGCCGGCACACCGAGCAGCGGATCCTCTTCGCCGCCGAGGCGCAGGTCGCGGAGCAGGGCGCGCGGCCGGCGTACGTGCTCGCCGGCGAGGACTGGCACCCGGGCGTCGTCGGCATCGTGGCCAGCCGCATCGCCGAGCGCTACCACCGGCCGGCGGTGCTCATCGCGCTCGACGGCGACCGCAGCACCGGGTCCGGCCGCAGCGTCGCCGGGTTCGACCTGCTCGCGGGCCTGAACGCGAGCGCGACCCACCTCCTCCGCCACGGAGGCCACCGCGCCGCGGCCGGCCTCGAGATCGCGCGCGACGAGATCGACGCGTTCCGCGCGGCGTTCGAGGCGCACGCCGACCAGGCCCTCACCGACGACCTCCGCAACCCGACCGAGCGCGTCGACGCCGTCGTCGCCGGCGACGAGCTCGGGCTGAACCTCGCCGAGGAGCTCGAGAAGCTCGCCCCGTTCGGCCAGGGCAACCCGTCGGTGAAGCTGCTCGTCCCCGCGGCGACCCTCAGCGACCCGCGCCCGATGGGGGAGAACCGGCACGTCCGCTTCACGGGGGCGTCCGGCGGCGTCCGCGCGCGGGCGGTCGCGTTCGGGACCGCCGGGAAGATCCCGTGCGACGCGCAGGGCCCCGGCGACGCCACCTTCTGCCTCGAGGTCAACGAGTGGAACGGCGCGGTCGAGCCGCGGCTGGTCCTGCGCCACGCCCGTGCCGCCGAGCCCGAGCCGGTGAACGTCGTGGGGGAGGGGCCCGAGGCCGATCCGGAAGGCGACCGCGAGTTCACGGTCCGGCCGCTCGCGGGTGCCCGCGACCGCCGCGGCGGCGGCATCGCGGGCGTCGTCACCTCGCTCGTCGCCAGCGGCGAGCGGGTGCTCGTCGTCGCCGCGGATGCCCGGCGCCGCGCGCGCCACCTGGCCGACCG
>DASZDF010000208.1:0-4097 GCA_035942275.1 Solirubrobacteraceae bacterium
CTCCTACGCCGACGGGACGCGTGTGGCGCCCGACGAGGTCGAGCGCCTGATGATCGCGGCGGTGCGCACACACTGGGGCCTCGGGTCGCGGATGCTCGCCGACGTCTTCCACACCGACTCGCCGCCCGCCGAGCGCGCCGAGTTCGAGCGCTTCCAGCGCGCGGCCGCGACGCCGGAGATGGCGGCCGAGCTGCTCGAGCTGGTGTACGCCACGGACGTACGCGAGCTCGTGCCGCAGCTCGACGTCCCCGCGCTCGTGATCAACCGGCGCGGCGACCGCGCGGTGCCGTTCGACCTCGGCCGCGAGCTCGCGTCGCTGCTGCCGGGCGCGCGCTTCGTGCCGCTGGAGGGGCGGGCGCACCTGCCGTGGTCCGGCCAGTCGGGCGGAGTGGTCGAGCTGATCCTGCGCTTCCTCGACGGCGACGCGACGAACGGCGACGGGCCGGTCGACGGCCTGCTGTCGGCGCGCGATCTCGACGTGCTCCGGCTCGTGGCGGGCGGGCTGAACGACACGAAGATCGCTGAGGCGCTGACGCTCAGCCCGCACACCGTCCACCGCCACGTCGCGAACATCCGCACGAAGCTCCGGCAGCCGACGCGCGGGGCGGCGGCTGCCGAAGCGGCGCGGAGGGGGTTGATCTAGGCGCGGCGCGCCCCCGCTCGCCGCGCGGCTCAGCGGGCCGCTCGCGGGCGGATGTTCTGCCCCGTGTGGAACACGTTGTCCGGGTCCCACTTCGTCTTGACGTCGACGAGGCGCTCGTAGTTCGCGCCGTAGCTCGCGCGGAGGGCCGCGTCCCCCTCCTCGTGCTGCCCGGCGAAGTTGAAGTACGTCCGCCCGCCGGACCACCGCTCGAACGCCGACCAGAACTCGCGCGTCCACTCGACGTTCACGTCGTCGTCGGCCTGGTCGATCCAGCTCGAGTCGATGCTGAGCATGAACTGCGCGCGGCGGTCGCCGAACGCGGTGGCGCCGGCCGGAACGCGGCCCATCGCGCCGCCGAGGTGGCGCATGAACACGAGCGTGCCGTCGGAGGGCATCGTGACCGCCCGCTCGACGGCGGCGTCGATCATCTCGTCGCTCAGCGAGTCGAGGTAGAGCGCCTTCCAGTAGCGACGGACCCCGTCAGGGAACTTCGGGTCGAGCATCGTCTGCACGCCGGTGAACGGGTACGGGCCGGTGGCGTCGAGGATCGGCGTGCCGAGCTCGCGGTACGGCTGGAGCGCCTTCAGCCCCTCCTCGACCGGCCCCGCGTACATGCCGAACACGCCCGCGTACATGACGCCGTGCAGCTCCGGCGGCAGCTCCGGGTCGGGCGCGAAGCGCTCGATGCCGAAGTCGACGGTGAGCTCGTCCGGCGCGCTCGCCACGAGGTCGCGGTAGGCGCGGAAGACCTCCGCCGCCTGATCGACCGGGTACGGCACGAAGAGGAAGGCGACCTCCGGCCCGAGCTCGTGGAGCCGGTACTCGAAGGCGGTGACGACGCCGAAGTTGCCGCCGCCGCCGCGCAGCGCCCACAGCAGGTCGGCGTTCTCCGTCGCGGTGGCACGGACCACGCGGCCGTCCGCGGTGACCACCTCGGCGCCGACGAGGTTGTCGATCGTCATGCCGTGCTTGCGGCGGTGCCAGCTCACGCCGCCGTTGAGCGTGAGGCCGGCGACGCCGGTCTGCGACACGACGCCGCCGGGCGCGGCGAGCCCGAAGCGCTGCGTCTCGGTGTCCACGTCGGCCCACGTCGCGCCGCCCTGCACCCACGCGCGGCGGGCGTCGGCGTCGACGTGGACGGCGCGCATCTGCGAGAGGTCGACGACGAGCGCGCCGTCGGCGACCGCTCCGCCGGCGACGTTGTGGCCGCCGCCGCGGACGGTGAGCGGCAGCTCGCGCTCGCGCGCGAAGAGGACGGCGGCGACGACGTCGGCCGTGCCGCGGCAGCGCGCGATGAGCGCGGGGTGCCGGTCGATCATCCCGTTCCAGATGCTGCGGGCGTCGTCGTACGCCGGATCGGTGGGCGCGATGACCTCGCCGTCGAGGCGCTCCGCCAGGGCGGCCGCCAGGCCGCTGTCGATGCTCGTGGGTTCCATGACCGCCATTCGACGGCAAACGGGCGGTCGCGGCTTCCCTCGGACGGGCCATCACGCGCCCGTGGCCCGTGCGGGCTACCGGGTTACGCGGCGGCGCCGGCCCGGACGATGCGCGCGAGCGTCCCGGGCCGCAGGACGCGCGCCGGCGACACCGTGCGCGAGCCGACCTCCGCCATCGCCCTGGTGGCCTCGGGGTCCCGCGCGGCGGCGCGGTACATCATCCGCTCGAACCGGTTCGCCGAACGCGCGCTCGCGATGTCGGCGATCATCAGGTGGTGCGGCGCCAGGCGCCGGAAGTGCAGGCGCCGGTAGCGGTCCAGCGCGGCGTCGAGGTCGCCGCCGCTCGTGAGCGCGTCCGCCGTCTCCTCCACCAGCCAGTCGGCGCTCTGGAACGCCCACCCGCAGCCGACGCCCCACAGCGGGTCGCTCGCCAGCGCGGCGTCGCCGACGAGCGCGACCGGCACCGCCCCACCCGCCGCATCGCTCCCCCTCGCCGCTCGCCGCAGAACGTTCGGGAGGTCGAGCTTCCCGATCATCTTCGACTCGCGGGTCGCGCCGTCGAGGCGCGGCCCGTCGGGCAACGCGGCGACGAACCGGTGGTAGGCGCCCTCCAGGTCGGCCCTGAACTCGGGCAGGCGGTCGCGGTGCGGGCCGGCGAGCACGACCGTCAGCCCGTCCTCGTTGGGGAACGTGTACGCGCAGTCGGGCTCCATGAACCACATGCGGCTGCGCTCCGACGCCGGCTCGACGCCCCGCCAGTAGGCCCAGTAGAAGAAGCGGTTGTGCGGCTTGACGCGGCCGGGCAGCCCCGCCATCCGGGCGACGGCTGAGCCGCGCCCGTCGGCGCCGACGACGAGCCGCGCCCGGACGTGCGCGCCGTCCTTCAGCGTCAGGCCGTCGCCGGTCAGCGCCGCGGCGGCGCGGCCGGTCATGAGGTCGACGCCGGGCGTCTCGGCGGCGGCCGCGCGCAGCAGCGGGTCGAGCGTGCGGCGGGTGACGCTGTATCCGAAGGTGTCGTCGTCCGGGCCGCGGATCCAGCCGCCGTAGGGCGTCCACATGTCGACGCTGTTGTGGTTGGCGCCGCGCTCGTCGAGCGCGCGGGCCAGCCCGAGCTTCTCGATGACGGGCGTCGCGCTCGACTGGATGTAGTGCGTGCAGACGGTCTTGTACGCCGCCGGGTCGGGCCGCTTCTCGATCAGCGCGACCCGCGCGCCGCGCTCGCCGTAGAGCTTCGCCGCCGTGCAGCCGCCGACGCTCGCGCCGACGATGGCGACGTCGTACTCCGTCACCGCATGAACCGGGCCTGGACTCGCTGGAGGGCGACCATCCCCTTCTCGGCCCGGCTGCCCTGCGGCGGCGCGATCCCGAGCTGGCGCGCGAGGTCGTTCATGTCGTAGTAGGCGCGGTAGCGGGCGATGCGGCCGTCGCGCATCTCCCACTGGTCGATCCCGGGGACGTCGAACGAGCGGCCGGTGGGCGCGAACCCCGGCGGGTCGATCGTCGCGCCGCTGAACGTCCCCTGCATCCGCCACGCCCAGGCGACGCGGTCGCCCTGCTCGACGAGGAACGGCGGGTCGGGCTCGCTGAAGCGCAGGTCGGGGAACGCGCGCCAGGAGTCCTCCATGAACGCGCGCACGTCGGCCTTCCCGCGCGCGGGCTGCGGCAGCGCGGGGTCGAACCACACGATGTCGTCGGTCACGAGCGCGTCCATGGCGCTCGCGTCGCGGCCGTTCCAGGCCTGGGAGTAGCGCTCGATGAACTCCTGGAGCGCGAGGGTCTCGACGGTCATGGATCGACCCTACGGAATCTCGACGACCTGTTGGAAGGTCGGGCGGTTCTGCCAGTCGATCAGCGGCTGCGTGATGCCGCCGAGCGGACGGTGCCAGATCGCGTCGAAGCACTCCGCGCGCGTGTCGCTGCCGCACACCGTGTCGCCGCCGTACACCTCGGACGCCGGCACCGCAGCGGCCTCGCGCAGCGACGTCTCCAGCGCCTTCGCGCACCGCGCCCGGCTTCCG
>DASZDF010000209.1:0-2239 GCA_035942275.1 Solirubrobacteraceae bacterium
CGCGCGCTACCTCAAGGCCGCCGGCGCCGAGGAGGATCTCGCCCGGGCGATCTTCGCCTACAACCACGCCGACTGGTACGTCGACTCGGTCCTCATGCGCGCGCGCCTGATCGGCGGCATGCCGAGCGACCTCGTCGGGTCGCTCACCGGGCTCACCCAGGGCATGTTCCCCGTGCACGCGAAGGCCCGCTACGCCGACGACGTCTCCGAGAAGGAGGCGACGCGCCGGGTCGCCAAGGGCCAGAACGCGGCGGTGCCGGTCGAGTCCCAGGACGACCGGCGCGGGATCAACATCTACGCGAAGGCCGGCAGCCCGGTCATCGCCGTGCAGGACGGGCGGATCGTGAAGATGGGCCGCAGCGAGCGGCTCGGCAACTTCATCCAGCTCCGCGACGCCTACGGCAACACCTACACGTACGCGCGACTGAAGTCGCTGGCCCAGAAGCACCCGGTCCCGAAGAAGGTCGACGTGTCCGAGGAGGACATCGCGCGCGAGCTGAAGCTGCCCGGCCGCGACCCGAAGCCGACCCGCCCGGCCAGCGCCGGCACCCAGAAGCGCAAGACCGCGACGCCGAAGAAGCCGGCCGCGAAGAAGGCCGCGCCCGACCCGGCCGAGGCCAAGGCCGACAAGGAGCGCCTGTTCGCCGCCCCGCGCCGCCCCGCCGCGTTCAAGGCCGGCGGCGAGGAGCAGCTGATCGAGCTCGGCACCGTCACGAGCGAGAAGGCGTTCCGCGACTACTTCGTCCGCGACTTCGGCCTCGATCCCGAGGACGTGCAGCTCAAGAAGCTGAAGGTCGGCTCCAAGGTCATCGCGGGCACGATCCTCGGCCGCGTCGGCCGCATCGACCGCGACCAGGCCTCCCACACTCTGTTCGAGATCCGCCCCGCGGGCCGCGGCGCGCCGCGCATCGACCCGAAGCCGATCCTCGACGGCTGGAAGCTCCTCGAGTCCACCGCGATCTACCGCGCCAAGGGCGAGAACCCGTTCTTCGGCTCCGACGCGCGCACCCCGTCGATCGGCCAGATCCTGCTGATGGGCAAGAGCGAGCTCGAGCGCCGCGTCCTGCGCAACCCGCGCATCGAGATCTACGACTGCGGCCGCCGCGACATCAGGGGCTCGCGCATCGACCGCCGCGTGCTGGCGACGCTCGAGTTCCTCGCCGCCAGCGGGCTGCGGCCGACGGGCACGTCTCTCACCTGCGGCCACGGCTTCTTCACGGCCTCCGGCAACGTCTCGCACCACTCGTCGGGCAACGCGGTCGATATCGCGAAGATCAACGGGATCCCGATCATGGGCCACCAGGGCAAGGGCTCGATCACCGACATCACGAACCGCCGCCTGCTCACGCTCCAGGGCACGATGAAGCCGGCCCAGATCATCAGCCTCATGGAGTACGAGGGCGCCGACAACACGGTCGCGATGGGCGACCACGCCGACCACATCCACGTCGGCTTCCAGCCGCTGTGGGGCGCCGACGGCAAGGCCGGCAAGCAGTTCGAGTCGGTCCTGAAGCCGAGCCAGTGGATCAAGCTGATCGACCGCCTCGGCGAGATCGACAACCCGACGGTCCGCACGCAGCCGAGCAAGTACGCGATCACGGTCACGCCGCCCGAGCGGGCCAGCGGCGCCCATCGAGGCGAGTAGCTCCCCCCTCTTCGGGTTCGTCCAGTTCGAGTTCCCGTGGGAGCTCGGGCCGGTGCCCGGCCGCTACGTGCTGCGCGACAGCGCGGCGGAGGCCGACCTGCGGGTGCTCGTGCTCGCGACGCTGGGCGCGCGGGAGCGGCGGATGTTCGGCAAGCGCAAGACCGCGCGGGTGGAGCCGGCGCCCGAGCCGATGCCGGTTCCCACGACCCGCGCCACGCTGATCCGCGGCGTGCCGCTGAGCGGGGCCGAGGAGGGCGCCGCGTGGATCGCCTCGCACGACTCGGTGGTCCCGCTCGAGCTCGCGGTCCTCAACAGGGTGCTCCACGCGCACCGGATCGCGGCGGCGGACCCGGCCGTGCGCGAGGTCGCCCTCGAGCAGGCGCTCGTCGTGCGGGTCGGCTACGGCGCGGGCGAGGAGGTGGCGGAGGGGCGCTGGACCGAGGCGGTCGAGCCCGGGGAGAAGTCCGGAGCCGCGCTGCGGCGCCTGCGCTCCGAGCGCACCGCGGCGCTGCGGCCGCAGGAGCGCCTCGCCGCGCTGCTCGGCGGCCGCGACGCCGCGCTCGCGTGCGAGGATCTCGCGCTGCGGGCCAGGAC
>DASZDF010000210.1:0-6374 GCA_035942275.1 Solirubrobacteraceae bacterium
CGTCGTGCTCGTCGCGGTGCTCTTCGGCAGCGCGCTGCTCGGCGTGCTCGGGGCGCTCGTGGCGATCCCGGTGGCCGCGTCGATCCAGATCGTCATCCGCGAGTGGTGGCAGTGGCGCCTCGAGGAGCGCGCGCGGCTCGAGGCGACGCAGGACTCGACGAGCACGACGATCCCGGCGAAGCTCGAGCCGCCGGCCGCCCCCGCGTAGCGGGCCGCTCCGCTCTCCCCACCGCGGCCGCTCGCCGAGCGGGGCCGCCCCGCTCGCCGCGGCGCCGCTACTTCCCGCGGCGGAAGATGCGCGGGATCACTGCGATCCCGCCGCCGATCACGAAGCCGGCCACCGCGGCGCCGATCAGCACCTTCTGCTGGTTCTTGACGATCTGGGCGCGCCAGTCCGTCGCCCGCTGGACGTCGCCGCGCAGCCGGTTGACGGCGTCCCCGAGCTCGCGCCGGTGCTGCTCGATGTCGCGCCGGATCTCCTCCGGCGAGCGCTGGGTCGTCCCGCTCACGAGCTCACGGTCTCCTTGATGCGCTTCGCCTCGTCGATCGCCATGTCCGGCGTCGGCGGGGCGCCCTTCTTGATCCACCGCACCCCGACGAGCCCCGCGATGCCCGCGACGACGAAGAGGAACAGCGTCACGACGCCGTAGCCCCAGAAGAGGCGGTCGTCGAGCAGCAGGTCCGCGAGCAGCCAGGCGAGGAAGTGGAAGAAGTAGACGAGGCCGAAGACCGCGAGGATCCCGGCGACGGTGGCGACGGCGAGGCCCTTCCCGAGCGACTTCGCCTTCGTCGCGACCTCCGCTTTCGCGAGCTCGATCTCCTCGCGGACGAGGAGCGACGCCTTCTCCGAGATCTCCGCGACCGTATGGCCGATCTTCTGGCCGTCGCTCTGGTCGGTGTCGGGCGTGTAGGCCATCAGCCGACGATCTTCCTGAGGATGAACGCGGCGGCGATGCCGCCCGCGAACGCGGCGCCCACGAGCACCTCGGGCTTCTCCGTGACCGGCACGCCGCCCTCGGGCGCGGCGGTGCCGGCCGGGTGCGAGGCGGTCTGCTCGTCGTGCGAGACCGTCGCGGTGGGCTGCCAGGCCGTCGTGCCCTCGGCGCTCATTCCGGCGGGTCTTCCCCGAACATGCGGCGGTAAACCACGGCGGCCGCCCGCGTCACGAGCATGCTCGCGAGCCCGCCGAACGCGGCGAGCAGTGCGGACCAGGCGAGGCGCTTGACGAGGTCGTTGTCCACGGCGCGCGGGACTTAATCAGATCGGCGTGGTCGCGGGCGCCTCGAGCCCGCTGCAGATCGTCTCTACGACGAACGCCTTCGCCTCCTCGAACCCCGCCTCGCCCTGCGGCAGGAGGTCGAAGATCCAGCCGGTGAGGACCTGCTCGATCGCGCCGTAGAAGGCGAGCGCGGCGAAGCGCGGCGTGATGTTGTCGCGGAAGGCCCCGGCGCGCTGGCCGTCGTCGACGATGTCGGCGATGAGGTCGTAGGCCTCGCGGATCTTGTCGAGGTGCTTCTGCCCGAAGCTGTTCGCCGCGCGCGTGACCTCGACGATGATCACCTTCATCACGTCGGGGTCGTAGCGGTAGGAGTCGACGATGAACGACGTGATCGCCAGGAGCTTGTCGCGCGGCGGGGCGTCGCGGCCGTCGACCTCGCGGATCGCGTCGAGCAGGATGTTCCAGCGGTCGAGGAAGAGGGTGTCGAGCACCTCGTCCTTCGACCCGAAGTAGTGGTAGACGAGGCCGTAGGCGACCCCGGCCTCGTCGGCGATGTCCGAGACGCGCGCCGTGTGGAAGCCCTGGCGCGCGAAGACGCGGACGGCGGCGTCGAGGATCATGCGGCGCTTGTCGGCGGCGGACGGGCGGGCCATCAGACGCGGACCCTCCGGTGCCTCAGCGCCGGCAGCTCGGCGCGCACCCGCTCCTGCGCGGCGAGGTCGAGGTCGGCGACGACGTGCGTCTCGGCGTCCGGCGCCTGCGCGAGCACGACGCCCCACGGGTCGACGATCAGCGACCGCCCACCGGAGCGCATCCCGCCGGGGTGCTCGCCGACCTGGTTGGCCGCGACGACGAACGCCTGCTGCTCGATCGCGCGCGCCCGGACCAGGACGTCCCAGTGGTCGCGCGTCGTCTTGAGTGTGAACGCGCTCGGGATCGCGAAGAGCTTCGCCCCGTCGCGCGCGAGGTCCTCGAAGAGGGTGGGGAAGCGGAGGTCGTAGCAGACGGCGAGGCCGATGCTCGTGCCGTCCGCGGCGTGCGTGAGGACGGCGTCGTCGCCGGCATCCTCGTGCTCGGACTCGCGGTAGACGCGGCCGTCGACCTCGACGTCGAAGAGGTGCATCTTCGCGTACGTGGCGTGGATCTCGCCGTCGGGGCCCGCGTGGATCGCCGTGTTGCGCAGGCGCTCGCCGCTCCGCATCGCCACCGAGCCGGCGATCAGGTCGATGCCGAGCTCCTTCGCGGTCCGCCTCGCCCACGCGATCGCGGGGCCGTCGTCGGGATCCTGCGCCCCGCGCGCGACGACGTCGCTCGGGCCGAGCGCCGGCCACTTCTCGGGCAGGACGACGAGGCGGGCGCCGTCCATCGCCGCGGCGCGGGTCAGGCGGTCCGCGGTCTCGAGGTTGCGATCGAGGTCGTCGGTCGACGTCATCTGCACGGCAGCGGCGCGCACGGGCGCGAACGGTACCGTCCAGCGGTGCTCCCGTACCGTGGCAGCGGCGCCGACCGGCCGCCCAGGCTCGTCGTGCCGCCCGCCCGGATGCCGCTCGTGGTGAGCGGCCGGCCGGTCAAGCGGTGGCGCTACGTCGGGGTCTACGGGGAGCGGCTGATGCTGTGCGCGGGCGTCGTGTGGATCGGCGTGCTGCCGCAGACGTTCTGGGCGGTCTGGGACCGGCGCCGGGCCGCGCTGCGCGAGCGGACGCGGATGTTCCGGCCGCTGCGCTTCGTGTCGGTCGGGGGCGACGGGCGGGTGGTGATCCGCGACGGGACGGTCTCGGCCGACCTCGTGCTGGAGCCGGGGGTCGCGGTCGAGACGGCGTCGCCCCACGGGCCGGCGTGGATCTGGACGCGCAAGCAGGGCGGCGTGCGCGTGCGCGGCCGCGTCGTGCTCGACGGGGAGGAGATCGCGGTCGACGACGCGGGCTGCGTCGACGAGAGCGCGGGCTATCACGCACGGCACACCGCGTGGGAGTGGTCGGCGGGCGTCGGCCGCCTCGTCGACGGTCGTGCGGTCGCGTGGAACCTCGTGACCGGCGTCCACGACGCCGACAGCGCGAGCGAGCGGACGATCTGGGTCGAGGGAGAGCCGGTCGAGACGGCGCCGGTGACGTTCGGCGACGACCTCGACGCGATCGCGTTCGGCGACGGCTCCGCTCTGGCGTTCGCGGCGGAGGCCACGAGGGCGAGGACCGACGACCTCGTCGCCTTCCGCTCCGACTACGTCCAGCCGTTCGGGACGTTCACGGGGACCCTCGAGGGAGGGCTCGAGCTCGCCGAGGGCCGCGGGGTGATGGAGCGCCACACGGCGCTCTGGTAGCGCGAGCGCCGCCGCCCCCCGTCGGACGCGCGTCCAGCGGCTTGCGCGAGCCGCGCCCGTTCCGCCTGCTGTGCGCGTTTTCGCGCGCGGGCGTCCAACCCGCTGGACGCATGACCCATTGCCCCTGCGCAGTGCGGTTCTGTTGAGTGCTCATGGCCGGCGGCGGCGAAGGCGTTCCCCGCCGTCGGCTCTCTCTCCCACGTTCCCCTCCCTCCCGCAAGGAGCCCGTCGCCATGCGCGTCCGTCGTCCCATGTCCGTCCGCACGAAGCTGCTCGCCTCCGTCGCCGTCGTCGGGCTGTTGCTCGCCGGGGTCGCGGCGGTCGTGCAATCGGCGTTCACCAGCACCGTCCGCAACTCGGGCAACACGTTCGACGCCGGGTCGATCGCGCTGTCGGGAAGCGTCGATCGCGCGACCGCGCTGTTCGACCTCGAGGGGCTGAAGCCCGGGGCCGGCGCGTCGAAGTGCGTCAAGGTCTCGTACGCGTCGACCGGCGGCCTCGCCTCGAGCGTGCGGCTCTACGGCGTGACGGCGGGCGCGCTCGCGCAGCACCTGAAGCTGAAGGTCGTGCGCGGCACGTTCCCCGGCACCCCGCCCGCCGGCGGCGCCTGCACGGGCTTCACGCCCGCCGCCGGAGCGGCCCTCTTCGACGGCACCCTCGCCGGCTTCCCGGACTCGTACGACACCGGCCTCGCCGACGCCGACACCTCGTGGGCCAACGGCGAGTCGGCCGTCTACCGGATCGACGTCGAGCTCGCCGACAACGACGCCGCCCAGGGCGGAACCGCGAACCACGAGTTCGTCTTCGAAGCCCGCAACTCGTAGCGGAGGCCCTCTCCCACCTCCGGCACGAACCCCGCCGGGCGCCGGACGCCCCATCCACGCCCGGCGGGGTCCTCCCCCCCTCCTGAACCATGACCACCACACCCCTCATCGCACGGCCCGTCGACTGGGCCGCAGCAGGCGCTCCCGAGACGCGCTCCGCTTCCCGCCTGCGCCGGGCCGCCCGGGCGGCCGCGAGCGCCGTCCTCGTCTCCCTCCTCCTCGCGGCCGTCGCCCTCGCCGGCGCCGCCGCTGTGGGCGTGTCGCCGCACGTCGAGCTGTCGGACTCGATGGCTCCAGCCCTGAAGGCGGGCGACGTCCTCTGGCTCGACCGGATCGTCGCGGCCGACGCGCGCGTCGGCGACGTCGTGGCGTTCGACGACCCCGAGCGGCGTGCGGTCGTGCTCCACCGCGTCGAGCGGGTGCGGCCCGCGAGCGGTGGGCGGCTCGTGTTCCGGACCCGCGGCGACGCCAACAACACGTCGGAGTCGTGGGCCATCGCCGCGGGCGGCGAGCTCGGCCGCTACGCCGGGTTCCGCCTCCCGCACGTGGGCCGCGCGGTCACCTCGCTCCAGGGCCCTCCGCTCGGCGCGATCGCCGTCCTGAGCGCGTCGTTCCTGGCCGCCCTCGCCCTCCGGAGGATCTGGTCGTGACGCGCATCCTGCTCACCCTCGCGGCCGTCGCCGCACTGGCGTCCGGCGCGTTCGCGGCGGAGCGCGCGCTGCGCCCCGCTCCCGAGCCCCGGGCGGGCCTCGTCACCGACGCCGGCCGCCCGCTGTTCTCCCTCGCCGGCCTGCGGCACGGCGACCGCGCGGAGCGCTGCGTCACCCTCACGAACGAGGGACCCGGCGACGCGCACGCCCACGTCCTCTCCCGCGCCGAGGAGGGCGACCTCGCGAGCCTGCTCCGCGTCGCGGTGACCCGCGGCTGCGACGGCGGGACCCTGCTCTTCAGCGGCGCGCTCGACGACCTCGAGGCCACGACCGACCCCCAGCCCTGGCCCGCCGGCGCGCAACGCCGCTACGGCATCGCCGTCGAGGTCGCCGGCGAGGACGACGAGATCCAGGGCCGCCGCGCCGTGCAGGAGTTCGCCTTCACGAGCGAGATCGAGGACCCGCCGCCCGCGCCGAAGCCCGCGCCCGCCCCGCAGCCCGAGGGACCGGCGCCCGCTCCGGCGCCCACCGCCCAGCCAAGCTCGCGCACCTGCACGACGATCAGCTTCGTCGCGCAGGGAACGAAGCGCCGCCCCGTCCTCATCAAGCGCCATCGCGTCGACGCCCGCGTGCACGCGAAGCTCATCCTGCGCATCTACGGCGCGCCCGGCCAGCAGCGCCTCGTGCTCGTCACCGGCCTGCGCATCGGGCGCGACGACGTGCTCATGGGCCGCCGCTTCGGCAGCGTCGCCTATCGCGTCGGCGAGGGCGCCGGCGTCGTGTCGAGCCGCCGGCCGTACCGCGTCCGCATCGCGCCCGGCGCGCTGAAACCCGGCCGCAACGTGGTCCGCGTGACCGTCTCCCCGCGCCGCGGCAGGACCGTCCGCGCCCGCTACGTCCTGAACATCGCCTCCCCCGCCCACGGAGTGACGTCATGCGTAATCGGCTGACCCTCGCCTGCCTTGCGACCGCCGCGGCGCTCGCCGCGAGCGTCCCCGCCGTGCACTCGGCGTTCAGCGCGAGCACTCGCACGGGCACGAGCGAGTTCGCCGCGGCCGCCGCCTTCGCGCCCCGCACCGTCACCCTCCCCGCGATCACCGGGACGGCCCGCGAGGACGAGACCCTCACCGCGACCACCGGGACCTGGGCCCGCGGCCCCGTGTCCCTCAAGGTCGAGTGGCTGCGCTGCACGGAGGCCGACGTCTGCACCGTCGTCAGCACGGGGACCACGCGCAAGCTGACGGCGGACGACATCGGGCGGCGGATGCGCGTCCGCGTGACCGCGACGAACGCCGCCGGCTCGACGTCCGCCACCTCCGCCCGCACGGCCGTCGTCCTCGCCGGCCCGCCGGTCAACACCGCCC
>DASZDF010000211.1:0-4616 GCA_035942275.1 Solirubrobacteraceae bacterium
CGGTCGCCGCGGGCCGGTGCTCGCGTTCGCGCGCCGCGCCCCGGGGCCGGTGCAGGTCGACGTCTTCCAGCAGGCGATCGGACGGCGGCCGATCCGCGGGCGGCTGGTCGCGCGGTTCGCCGACGCGGCGGGCTCGGTGGCGTGGAACGGCCGGGCGAACCGGCCGGGGCGCAGGGTCGCCGACGGGCTGTACTTCGTCCGCTTCCGCATGCGCCACCTCGACGGCGCGACGTCCTACCGGCGGGTCGCGCTCCGCCGCTCGCGTGGGCGGTGGTCGGTGCGGCCGTCCTTCTACCGCCACGACAGCTGCGGTCTCGTGAAGTCCTACAAGCTGACCGGGCCGGCGTTCGGCGGGCGGCAGAACCGTGCGATCGGGATCAGCTTCCGGCTCAACCAGGCGGCGCGAGTGCGGGTCGACGTGCTGCGCGGGTCCCGCGTGGTCCGCCGCTTCCGCGCGGCTGATCGCGGCGCGGACCGCATCCACCGCCTGCGCTTCGGCGCCCGCGGCCGGCCGCGCGGGGACTACCGCTTCCGCCTCATCGCCGTGCGGGGCTCGACGACGGTCCGCTCGATCCTCACCTCGCGCCGGCTCTAGAGGAACGATCCCGCGGGGATCCACGGCCGCAGCGGCCCGACCTCGCCGCGGGTGAAGATCGGGCCGTCCGGGGAGAGCGCGAGGCCGGCCTCGAGGACGGTCTGGATCGCCCAGTCCTGACCCGCGGTGATGAAGTCCGCGTCGCCGTTCCCGCCGTTCCCGCCGTTGCGCGCGGTGGCGAGCGCCGACCACAACAGGTCGGTCGCGGTCGCCTCGTCGCGGGCGACGAGGATCGAGACGCGGCCGTCGTTGGCCAGCGCGAACCCGTCGTCGCCACAGCGCAGCCCGATCCAGCCGCTCTGGAGGTAGAGACCGAAGTCGTCCGGGTCGTAGGCGCCGCCGCGGACCTCGCGACCGAGCGTCTCGGCGACCGAGAGGTCGTCCGTCTGGCGCGACCGCAGTCCCGCCGGAAGGGCGCTGCGGTCGAGCGTCCCGCCCGCGGCGACGCACGGGCGCAGGTCGAAGCCCGCCCGCGCGTAGCGCCGCATCGCCTTGGGGTCGGTCGACGAGGCGATGAGCGCCGCCCGCGCGCCCTCGGCGTGCTCGAGGGTGGCGTCGAGCAGGCGCCGGCCGATGCCCTGGGCCTGCACGTCGGGGTGGACGGCGAGGAACGCCAGGGCCCAGACGCCGTCGCGGACCAGCGCGAGCGCCGTCCCGACGATCCTCCCGTCGTCGTCCTCCGCCCCCCAGCAGCCGCCCGGGTCCGTCCCGACGAGCCGCTCGAAGCGGACGGCCCAGTACGTCTCCGCGGCGGCGGGATCGAGCGAGGGCGGCGGGCCGAGGGCCGCGTCGGCCGGCTCGCGGGCGGCGAGGACGTCCTCGGGCTGCAGCGGGCGGATCCGCATCCGACCGGATACCCTAGGCCGCCCATGGCCGTCCCCAAGCAGAAGCAGTCGCACGCCCGCACGAGCAAGCGCCGCGCCAACCACAAGGTCGCCGCGCCCACCGTCAACGCGTGCCCGACCTGCCACAGCCCCCGCCGTCCGCACCGCGTCTGCCCCGTCTGCGGGACGTACGCGGGCCGCGAGGTCGTCGCCGCCACCGGCGGTCACGACCACGATCACGAGTAGTGCGCCGCCCGCGGAGCCGCTTCGCGCCTCCCGCCCCGGTCACCTACTGACGATGTCTCAGCGGTCTCCCGTCATCGCAGTCGACGTCAACGGCGCTGCCGCCGTTCGTGCGGCAGCGCAGGGCGCGTCTTCGAGCGGTGTCGACGTTCTGATCTTCGGGCCCGCTTCCGGCCTCGAGGGCATCCCGAACGTCGTCGACGCTCCCGTCTCGATCGCGAAGGCGGCGGATCCCGCGCGCGCCGCCCGCTCCACGCCCGACGCCTCGATCGTCCAGGCCGCTCGTGCGGTCGCCGACGGCCGGGCCGACGCCCTCGTCGCCGGCGGATCGACCGGCGCCGCGCTCGCCGCCGGCCTCTTCAACGTCAAGCGGGCGAAGGGGGTCCATCGGCCGGCGCTCGCGGTCGCGCTGCCGGTCCCCGGCGCTCCGGTCACGCTGCTCGACGTCGGAGCCAACGACGTCTGCCGACCCGAGCACCTCGTCCAGTTCGCGTACATGGGCGCGGCGCTCGCGCATTCGGTCCTCGGCGTCGAGCGCCCCCGCGTGGGGCTCCTCTCCAACGGCACCGAGGACGTCAAGGGGCGCGAGGAGGTCGTGGAGGCCCACGCGCGCCTCCGCGGGATGGAGGGGTTCGTGGGGAACGTCGAGGGGTTCGCCCTCACGGAGGGCGTGGCCGACGTGATCGTCACCGACGGCTTCACCGGCAACGTGGCGCTGAAGGTCGCCGAGGGCGTCTCGAAGGGGATGATCGACTTCGTGCGGCGCGCGGCCATGTCGTCCACGCGGGCGAAGGTCGGCGGCGCGCTGCTGCGGCCGGCGCTGCGCGGGCTGCGCAGCGAGCTCGATCCCGAGGCCGTGGGCGGCGCGTACCTGCTCGGGCTGCGCAAGCTGCTCGTCGTGCCGCACGGCGGGTTCGGGCCGGCCGGATGGGCCGAAGCGGTCCGGCGGGCGGAGCGCGGCGTCCGCGAGGACGTCATCGGGCGCACGTACGCTGCGCTCGACGCGGCGGGCGCCCTGCGGCGCGTTCCGGCGTCCGACGGCGCGACTAGCTTGTGAGCGAGATGACCCGGGAGGAGATCTTCGCCCTGATCCGCGGGCACCTCGCCGACGAGCTCGACGTCGACCCGTCGCGCATCGACGAGTCCACGCGGTTCAAGGAGGACCTCGACGCCGACTCGCTCGACCTCTACACGCTCGTCCAGGAGCTCGAGGACTCCTACGGCGTCCGGATGTCCGACGAGCAGGCCGCGCAGGTGCTCACCGTCGGGGCCGCGGTCGACTTCGTCCTCGCCCACGGCGCCGGGCGCGCGTGAGTGCGGAAGCTGCGCGAGCTCCTCGAGGCGCTGCCGGAGGATCTCCAGCGCCAGGTGTTCACGCACGCGTCATGGACCGACAGGCGATCGGAGTCCTACTCGCGGCTGGCGTTCCTGGGGGACTCGGTGCTCGGCCTGGCGGTGACGACGTACCTCTTCCCGCGGCTCGACGAGGACCGCTACGGGGCGGGGCGGCTGACGAAGATCCGGGCGCAGGCGGTGTCGGGCCCGTCGTGCCGCGACGTGGCGGAGAACCTCGGGGTGCCCGAGCGGCTGCGGGCGGCGGCGCCGGAGGGCATCGGGCAGAGCGCGTCGACGCTGGTGGAGACCGAGCGGGTGCTGGCCTCGGTGATCGAGGCGGTGATCGGAGCGGTCTACCTGGAGCACGGCTACGACCCGCCGGCGGAGGCGGTGGTCGAGGCGTTCATGCCGCAGATCGAGGAGGCGCTGGAGAACCCGGTCGACTTCAAGTCCTCGCTGCAGGAGCGGCTGGCGCGGCGCGGGCTGACGGTGAGCTACGACGTGGTGGGCGAGCTGGGGCCACCGCACGACCGGACGTTCGAGGTCATCGCGGTGGTCGAGGGCGAGGAGGCGGGCCGCGGGTCGGGCCGGTCGAAGAAGCACGCCGAGCAGGAGGCCGCGCAGGCGGCGCTCGACGGGCTGGAGCCCGAGGAAGAGCCGGAGCCGGAGGACGAGTGATCGCTTGCACCTGAGGTCGCTGACGCTCAAGGGCTTCAAGTCCTTCCCCGACCGCACGCGGCTGGAGTTCGGGCCGGGGATCTCGGTCGTCGTCGGGCCGAACGGCTCGGGGAAGTCGAACGTGGCCGACGCCGTGCTGTGGGCGATGGGCGAGCAGTCGCCGCTCGCCGTGCGCGGGCAGTCGATGCAGGACGTGATCTTCGCTGGCGGGCGAGGCCAGCAGGCGCGGTCGTCAGCCGAGGTCGAGCTGGTCATCGACAACGCCGACGGCGCCATCGACCTGCCGATGGGCGAGATCTCGATCATGCGTCGCCTCGACCGGAGCGGCGACGGCGAGTACCGACTGAACGGGGCCCGCTGCCGGCTGGTGGACGTGCTCGAGGTGCTCTCCGACACCGGGCTCGGCAAGGAGATGCACTCGGTCGTGTCGCAGGGGCGCGTCGAGGCGATCGTGACGTCGAAGCCGCGCGACCGGCGGATGCTGATCGAGGAGGCGGCGGGGCTCGGCAAGCACCGCAAGCGGCGCCGGCGCGCGCAGCTCAAGCTCTAGCGCACGCAGGACAACCTCGACCGCGCGCTCGACGTGGAGCGCGAGGCGCGATCGCGGCTGCGGCCGCTCAAGCGCCAGGCCGAGGCGGCCGAGCTGCACGAGCGCCTCGAGCGCCAGACGGTCGAGGCGCGGTGGGAGCTGGCGCGCGACGTGGTGCGCTCCCGGCGCGCCGATCTGGCGGCCGCCGAGCGCGCGGCGGCGGAGGCGCATCGCGCGCAGGCCGATGCCGAGAAGGCGCTGTCGCTGGTGGCCGCGCGGCGCGGGGACCTGGCCGCCGCCTAGCGCGCGGCGGCGGAGGCGCACAAGCTGCAGGCCGACGCCGAGCAGGCTCTATCGGAGGTGGCGGCGCGGCGCGAGGCGGCCGAGGAGCGGCTGGCCGCGCGCACCGAGC
>DASZDF010000212.1:0-5990 GCA_035942275.1 Solirubrobacteraceae bacterium
CCACGAGGTCGATCACCAGGAACGGCAGGAAGATCAAAAAGCCGATCTGGAACGCCGTCTTCAGCTCGCTGATGATGAACGCGGGGATCAGGACGTGGGTGGGCACGTCCGCCCGGGTCTCCGGCCGGTCCATCTTCGCGAGCTTCACGAAGAGCGCGAGGTCCTTCTCCCGCGTCTGCTTGAACATGAACTCGCGGATCGGCTTCTGACCGCGGTCGAACGCCTGGCCCTCGGTGATTTGCTTGGCCTGGAGCGGGTCGATCGCCTCCTTCTTCACGGCGGCGAACGTCGGCGCCATCACGAAGATCGTCAGGAAGAGCGCGATGCCGACCAGCACCTGGTTCGGCGGGGCGGTCGGCGTGCCGAGGCCCGTGCGGATGAAGCCGAGGACGACGAGGATGCGGGTGAACGCGGTGACCGTGAACAGCAGCGCCGGGACGAGCGTGATCGCGCCGACGAGCAGCAGGAGCTGCACGGCATCGGTCCCGGGCCTCACTTGCGCACCGTCCAGAGGCGGATCCGGTCGACGAGCTGGCCGATCGTCATCGCGCCGCTCGGGTGCCGGCGCGCCGCCGGGTCGGGCAGCGGGGCGAGCTCGCCGTCCTCGTCGCGCTCGCCGCCGAGGAGGCCGACCTCGTGGGCCTCGTCCTCGGTGTAGCTGCGGATCGGCGTGACGCCGTGCTCGGCGACGCCGAGCAGGACGAGCTCGCGGCCGGCGCGCACGAGGTGCAGCGACCGGTTGGGCCCGAGCGGCACGACCGCCTGCGACGAGAGGCCGGAGCCGACGGCGCGCTCCTCGCGCGACGACTTGACCTGGCGCAGGACCCAGTAGAGGCCGTAGATGACCGCGACGACGACGGCGAGGCCGACGAACGTCCGGACGAGCGAGCCGCCGCCCGAGCCGGCGGCGTCGTTCAGCTGCCGCGGCGCCTCGCTGGGCAGGTCGAGGGGCTTGTCCTCGCCGTAGGTGCCCGACAGCGGCGGCGCCTCGTCCTTCTTCGACTCGGCCGCGGCTGCCAGCGCGGGGAGCGCGAGCAGGATGAAGTTGGCGATCGCGTAGGCGACCGTGAGCACACGAGTGCGAAGAGACATCCGATGGAGGGGCGACCCGGTTGGAGGGGGACGGGTCGTCCCTCTAGTCGGACGTTCGTCCGCCTGCTTTAGGCCCCGCCCTACGCGGCGAGCTCGCCGGCGATGCGCTGGGCCTCGGCGACCTGCGCCTGCGCCTGCTCGGCGGTCGCCTCGACCGACGCGACGATCTGCGTCACGCGCAGCCCGAAGACGTCGTCGATGACCACGACCTCGCCGCGCGCGACCGGCATCCCGTTGACGAGCAGGTCGACGGGCTGGTCGGCGAGGCGGTCGAGCGTGATGACGGACCCCGGACCGAGCGCGAGCGCCTGGCCGAGAGTCATCCGGGTCCGGCCGACCTCGACGGTCAGCTCGAGGCCGACGTCGTTGAGGCGCTGGAGCTCCGTGACAGAGGCAGGGGCGAGGGAGGCGCCGGGGCCACCCTCGAGGGGGGCGAGCTGGATCTCGTCGTTCATCGGTTGCCTTCGATCTCCTACTGCACGGACACGTCGGTGAACAGCACTTCATGGATCGGCACGTCGGTCCCCTGCTTGACGCGCTTGAGGATGCGCTCCTTGAGCTCGTTGCGGCCGCGGCCGTTGGTGAGCTCGTCCTCCTCGACGTCGGTCAGGGTGTCGGTGACGATGTCGCGGACCGCGGCCTCCTGCGGCAGCGGGCCGTAGCCCTCGGGCGGCTTGGGCGCCGCGGCGCCGTGGCCGCCGCCCGCCGCCGGAACCGCGGCGCCGTGGTCGACCACGATCGCGATGCCGAGCTTCGCGTAGTGGCCGTCGGCGAGGTTCACGAGGAAGTCCTTGCCGAGGACGTACACGTCCCCGTGGATCTTGCTCGGCTTCGGCTCCGCCTCCTTGGCGAACCCGAACTTGTAGCCGCCGCCCAGCGCGACGAGCGCGACCGAGACGACGATGATGAGCTTCTTCCTGGTCATCGAGTGCCCTCCGTGGCGGTCGATGGCGAGTGGTCGGGGCGGATCGCCTGGGCGAGGTCGCCCGGCGTCTGCGGTGCCGGCTGTGCGTGCTGCCGGGGAAGGATGATCTCGACGCGGCGGTTCTTGGCCCGGCCGGTCTCGGTGCGGTTGCTCGCGATGGGGTCGAGCGCGGCGCGGCCGACGGCCTCGAAGGGGCTCGACTTCAGCGGCGTGCCGAGGAGCACGCGCACGACGCCGGAGGCGCGGGCGGACGCCAGCTCCCAGTTCGACGGGAACGTGCCGCTGATCGGGATCGCGTCGGTGTGCCCCTCGACGCGGACCGGGTGCGCCTGCCCGTGGGAGAGGATGACGCCGATCTTCGCGATCAGCGGCGCGGCGGCGGGCTTGACGTCCGCGGTGCCCGAGTCGAAGAGCAGGCCGTCGGTGAGGACGCGGACGGCCAGCCCGCGCTTCTCGATCGCGGTCTCGACCTTCTTCGTGAGGCCCTCCTTGCGCACCAGGCGGTCGATCTCCGCCTTGAGCTTGCGGAAGTCGGTCTGCTCGGCCTGGGACTTCGCGGAGGGCGTGGCGATGGGCTGGAACGAGTTCTGCGTGACCTGCGGCCTCGCGTCGTTCGCCTGCACCGACCCGCCGGTCTCGCGGATCGACTTCCCGCCCAGGATCTTGCCGCTGAACGCGTCCTCGAGCGACTGCTGGAGCGACTGGAACTTCGTCGCGTTCACCGACGACATCGCGAACATGACGATGAAGAGCGCGAGCAGCAGCGTGATCATGTCGGCGTACGTCAACAGCCACCGCTCGGTGTCGTCGTGCTCGGGCTCGTCGTCGAAGCGGATGCCGCTCATGCCGCGATCGCCTCGTCGTCGTCCACCGCGCGCAGCTGCGGCCCGTCGCCCTCGGCGGGCTCCTCGGGCTCGATCCCGCGCTCGGCCGGGGGCACGAACGAGATCAGCTTCTCCTCGATGACCCGCGGGTTGTCGCCCGACTGGATCGCGAGGATGCCCTCGAGCAGGAGGACGCGCGCCTGGACCTCGGCCTCGGACAGCTGCTTGAGCCGCGTGGCGACCGGCAGCAGGACGACGTTCGCCGCGCCGACGCCGAGCAGCGTGGCGATGAAGGCGCCGGAGATCGCGGGGCCGAGGGTCTCGGGCTGGTCGAGCTTCTGGAGCGCGGAGATGAGGCCCATGACCGTGCCGAGCACGCCCATCGTCGGCGCCAGGCCGCCGGCGCTCTCGAAGACCTTCATGCCGCTCTTGTGGCGGGAGCGCATGCCGTGGACCTCGGCCTCGAGGATCTCGCGGACCATGTCGGGCGGCGTGCCGTCGACGACGAGCTGGAGCCCCTTGCGCGTGTACGCATCGTCGACGTCCTCGAGCTCCTCCTCGAGGGCGAGCAGGCCGTCGCGGCGGGCGCGCTCGGCGTAGCCGACGAGGTCGTCGACCTGAGCGCGCATGTCGGGCCGCTCCGCGCTCATGACCTTCTTGTAGAGCGTCGGGATGAGCTTCATCCCCTCCATGCCCACGGAGGCCATCGTCGCGCCCGCGAGGCCGCCGAAGATGATGATCATCGCGGGCACGTTGAAGAGGGCCCCCAGCGGGGTGCCCTCCATCGAGGCGCCCACGAGGAGCCCGATGCACGCGATCGCGATACCAATGCCGGTTGCGGCCTTCATCGTCCTCGTTCATCGGTCCGCCCATGGCGGAGTTGCAGTCGCGTCCAGAACTTCTGGACGGGCTAGCGCGCGGCGAGGATGCGCTCGATGCGCACGCCCCAGCTCTCGTCGTCGGTGACGACGAGACGGCCGGTGGCGTAGTGCTGACCGTCGACGTAGAGGTCGACGGCGTCCTCGGCATCGCGATCGAGCTCGACGATCGCACCGGAAGGCAGTCCGACGACCTGTCCGGTGGGCATGCGGGTGCGACCCAGCTCCGCCCAGACGCGGACGTTGACGCTGCGCAGCGCGCCGCTGAGCGGCATCTCCGTCTCGACCGGCGGGCCGTTGCCGGCGGCGGAGGCCGGCCGCGGCTCGGAGCCGAGCCCCGAGGGGACGAGGAGCACGAGGCGCCCGGGCTCGCCGAGCAGGGTGAAGTCGACGATCGCGGCGCGGGTCCCGACGTCCACGGGGGCGCGCAGGTCGGCGGCCTCGGCGACGCGGACGCTCGCGGGGCGGAAGGCGGCGTCGCGGTCCACGACCGCGGTGACGGCGCTGGCGACGGCGGTCGTGAGCTTCGTCATCGCCTCGCGGACGGCGCTCAGCTCGCGGTCGCCGAGCTCTCCGCCGCCGACCTCGGCCTCCTCCTCGTCGATCGCGCCGAGCACCGCCGCGAGGCGGCGCGTGCCGGCCACGGTGAGGGCGAGCATGGCCGGGCCTGTGCTGCCGTCGCCGGGGGTCGCGTGCGCGAGGACGGACGGCGCCTCGATGCCCTCCAGCGCGTCGGCGCCGGTCTCGAGCATGACGACGGGCGGCACGTCGGCGACGCCGGGGCCGAACGCCTCGAAGGTGCCGGCGACCGCGTCGCGCGTGGCCTCGCCGAGGCGGGTGATCCGGTCGGAGCTCACTGCCGCGTCTCCGCGGGCCCGAGGACCTGGACGGCGCGGCGGCTGCCGCTGCGGCCCGGCCGGGCGGTGTGGACGGGGACGTCCTCGGCGAAGAGGGTCACGTCCGAGCCGGCGGCGCCGCCGAGCTTGACGATGTCGCCGGGCTTGAGCTGGAGCACCTCGTGGACCGGCATGATCCGCTCGGCCACCTCGGCGCGGACCGTCACGTCGACGCGGGAGACCCCGGCGCGGACGGCGTCCGCCGTGTTCTGGTCGGGGCCGCCGTTGCCGTCGTCGCGGCCGGAGAAGCGGCCGAGCACGGGCTCGACGGCGTGGTAGGGGAGCAGCAGCACCATGACGGTCGAGGCGCGGCCGAGGCGGGCCTCCATCTGGAGCGCGAGCGTCGGCTCGCTGGGCTGCTCGAGGTAGGTGGTCTCGCCCGCCGGGTCGATGTCGGTGACCGCGAGCTCGATCCCCGCGTGGTCGGCGAAGACGCTCGACAGCGCCTCGACGAGAGTCTCGAAGACGCGGCGGATGAGCAGGAGGTCGATGTCCGTGGGCTTGCGGTCGCGCGGCGCGCGCTCGGGCGAGCCGCCGAGCAGGGCCTCGAGCGCGCCGTGGAGCAGCGCGTGCTCGGCGCTGAGGACGAGGCGGGTGCCGAGCGGCTCGATGCCCGCGAGCGCGATGACCGAGCCCGGCGGGACGTACGCCTGGGCGTTCGACCACGTGTGCTGCGAGCAGTCGAGCAGCTCGAGCTCGCACGGGACGCGCTCGGCGGCGAGGCGGGCGGAGGCGGTGCGGCAGTAGGCCTCGATCGCGCGCGTCAGCCGGCGCTCCTGGTCGGTCGTGAACTTCGTCGGCCGGGAGAAGTCGACGGTGCGCAGCCAGCGGGGGCGGCGGCCGGTGCCCGGCTCGCCGCCGTCGGCGGACCGGCCCGGCTGGGCGCCCGCCGCGGCCATCAGCGCGGCGATGCGATCGGCGTCGACGGTCGAGCTCACGACAATGTCGTCGGCGCGGAGTCGACGGGCTTGAGCGTCGCGCGGGCCACGCTCGCGCGCCAGCCGCGGATGCGGTCGACGACGTCGTCGACGGAGTTGGAGACGACGACCTTCGTCCCGTTCGTCAGGACGACGATCGTGTCGGGGTGGGCCTCCATGGTGGCGATGAGGTCGGGGTTGACCCAGACCGGCTCGCCGTGTGCGCCGAGGCGCTGCAACTCAATCATCGGTGCTCCCTTCCCGCGCGGGCGCGGTGGGGTGGGACGGTGGGGGCCGGCTCGGCGGAGCGCGGGCCCTCCACCCGCGCTCCGCCTCATGCCGGCATCGTCAAGGCAGCAGGCCGCGGCCTACCGCTTGATGTTGACGAGGTCGTTGAGCATCTCGTCCGCCGTCGAGATCACGAGCGAGTTGGCCTGGAAGCCGCGCTGCGCGCTGAT
>DASZDF010000213.1:0-3587 GCA_035942275.1 Solirubrobacteraceae bacterium
CCCGGAGGCGGCGGCACACCGCCGGTCGGCATGACTCCCGGCGCTCCCCCTCCCCGGCGGTCCCTTCCCGTCCGCCTGCGCGTGCGCCCAGCGTCCGCCATCGTCGGCCGGCGCACCCGCTTCCGCGTGATCGTCGAGGTCTTCCGCGACCGCGGCTGGCAACGCGCGCCGCGCGCGCGGGTGCGCTTCGCCGGGCGGACCGTGCGCGTCGGTCGCGCCGGCGTCCTGCGCTTCACGCGCCGCTTCTCCCGCCCCGGCCCGTACCGCCTGCGCGCGACGTTCCGCGGCGTGCGCAGCCCCGCGGTGATCCTGCGCGTCCGGCGCCGCTAAGCCGCGAGCCGGTGCGGGCCGGCGACCTCGAAGCGCCCGCCGCCCGACCGCTTGACCACGTACATCGCGGCGTCGGCGGTGCGGATCAGCGCCTCGGCGTCCTCGGTGCCGTCGACCGCGAGCGCGACGCCGACGCTGACGCCGCCCGGCACCTCGCTGACGACGCGCTCGGCGATCCCGCGGGCCTCGGTGATCCCCGCGACGTCCTCGCACAGGACCACGAACTCGTCGCCGCCCAGCCGCGCCGCCGTGTCGCCCCCGCGCAGCACGCCGCGCAGCCGGTGCGCGACCTCGACGAGGAACTGGTCGCCGGCGGCGTGCCCGAACGCGTCGTTGACGCCCTTGAAGCCGTCGAGGTCGAGGAAGAGCACGGCGAGGCAGGTCTGGGTGCGGCGCAGACGGCTCAGCGACAGCCGCAGGCGGTCGAAGAAGAGCGCGCGGTTCGGCAGCCCGGTCAGCTCGTCGTGCAGCGCGCGGTGGGCGAGCGCGGCCTCGATCCGCTTGCGCTCCGTCGCGTGGCGCAGGGCGCGGGCGAGTGCGGTGCCGTCGAGCCCGCGGCGCGAGACGCCCTCCTGGGCACCGGCGCGGACGGCGGCGAGCGCGACCGCGTCGTCGTCGACCGGGCTGAGCACGACGACGGGCCGGTCGAGTGCCGCGGCGTGGACGCGCTCCAGCGTCTCGACGCCGTCGAGCAGCACGCAGTCGACGCCCTCGCCGAGGAGCCGGTCGACGGCCGCCTCCGCCGTCGGCGCGACCTCGAGGCGGAACTCGGCCGGAGCGGCGTCCTCCAGCAGCGCGCCGACGAGAGCGGCGAAGCCCGCTCGCTCCTCGATCATCAGCACGCGCATCTGCCGATGTTCCCATCCCATGAGCCCGCTCAAGGGACTTTGGACGAATGTCGGAGCGCTACCTTCGCCCCATGAGCCTCACCTTCGTGAGCGGCGACGCGCCGGCGGAGGACCGCGGCGCGCTCGACGCCTACTCGCAGGTGGTCACCCGCGTCGCGAGAGAGCTCGCGCCGTCGGTGGCGAACCTGCGCGTGTACCGCCGCGTCCGCGGCGGCCGGCGGGCGATCGGCGGCGGCAGCGCCGTCGTCATCGCGTCCGACGGCTACCTCCTGACCTCCGCCCACGTCGTCGCCGGCGCGAGCGCGAACGGCCGCGCCTCGTTCGTCGACGGCCGCGACCTGTCCTTCGAGGTCGTTGGCAGCGACCCGCTCTCGGACCTCGCCGTCCTTCGCGCGGACAACGGCGATCTCGACCCCGCCGAGCTCGGCGACGCCGCCGAGCTGCGCGTCGGCCAGCTCGTCGTCGCCATCGGCAACCCGCACGGCTACGCGGGCTCCGTCACCGCGGGCGTGGTCTCCGCGCTCGGCCGCTCCCTGCCCGTCCGCTCCGGCCCGATCGCGCGCGTCGTCGACAACGTCATCCAGACCGATGCCGCGCTGAACCCTGGGAACTCCGGCGGCGCGCTCGTCGACAGCCGCGGCCACGTTGTCGGGATCAACACCGCGGTCGCCGGGATCGGCCTGGGCCTCGCGGTGCCCGTGAACGAGTTCACGCGGCGCATCGTCGGCGCGCTCGTGCGCGACGGCCGCGTGCGCCGTGCCTACCTCGGCGTCGCCGGCGGCGAGCGCCCGCTGCCGCCGCGGGTCGCCGAGATGCTGGGTCGGCGGACGGGCGTCGAGGTCGTCGAGGTCGTGCCCGGCGGCGCCGCGGACCGCGCCGGCGTGCGCCCGGAGGACCTCCTCGTCGAGCTCGACGGCGTGCCGCTGCGCTCGGTCGACGACCTCCAGCGCCTGATGACCGACGAGCGCATCGGCCGGACGATCCCGGCGGTCGTCGTGCGCGACGGCGAACGGCGGACGCTGCGCGTCGTCCCCGCGGAGCTCGGGGCGTGAGCGACGGCGAGGACGACAGGATCGACGTCGTCCTCAGCGCCGGCGACCTCGACCGCCACGTCGTCGCGCTCCGCGAGTTCCTGCACCGCGCGAGCGCCGTCGAGGTCCAGGCCGTCGTCGACCGCGGCGACGACCGCCCCGCCGCCCTCATCACCTGCGGCCGGATGCGCCCGATCGAGATCGTCGAGGGCGAGCGCACGGTCCACCTCCCCCACACCGCCGAGCTCGACGCCGCCCCGCCCGAGCTGCCGAGCATCCCCCGCCTGCCGCCGATCGAGGTCGATCCCGACCAGGGAACGGTCAGCGCCCCGCTCGGCGCGATCAACGCGCTGTCGGACGCCGTCGGGGTGCTCGCCGGCACCCTCGGAGGCCGTTCTGTCGCGTTGGCGTTCTTCCAGACGACCGACGACGAGACCCCGTTCGGGATCGCCGCACGCACCGGCGAGCCGACGCTGTTGACGCTCGGCGACGAGCCGTTCGAATCGCCCGCTTAACCGCAGGTCAACGTAACCCGCCGCAAGTGGCGCACCGCCCCGGCGTTTCTCCTAGCGTCCTGCCCCTGCAGGACCCATATGGCGGAAGAAAAGGACAAGGAGACAAGCTGGATCGGCCGGATCGCAGCGGTCGCGGCCTTGCTGCTCGCGACCGCGGTCGCGGCGTGGCTCTTCGTCTTCCAGGAGGACGGCTACAAGGTCCAGGTCCGCTTCCAGGCCGCGACGAACGTCGTCAAGGGCAACCTCGTCCAGGTCGCGGGGCGCCGCGTCGGCACGATCGAGGAGATCGAGCTCACCGAGGACGGCCAGGCCAATCTCACGCTGAACATCGAGGACGAGGACATCGTCCCGCTGCGCACCGGCACGCGCGCGACGCTGCGGATCGCCTCCCTGTCGGGCTCCGCCAACCGCTACGTCGACCTGCGCATCCCGTCTGCCGGCGGCGAGCCGATCGACGAGAACGGGGTCATCGACGCGAGCGACACGACGTCCGCGGTCGAGGTCGACCAGCTCTTCCAGATGTTCGACGAGCGGACGCGCAAGGGGCTGCGCAGCTTCATCCGCGGCCAGGCGACGCAGTGGCAGGACGACGGGGACCGCGCCAACGCGGGCTGGAACTACGTCAACCCCGCCCTCGTCTCCGCGTCGCGGCTGTTCCGCGAGCTCGACTTCGACCGCCAGGTCCTCCAGGAGTTCGTCGTCAACTCCTCGCGCCTCGTCACCGACGTGGCCGACCGCCGCGACGACCTCTCGACCCTCGTCGACCAGCTCGCGATCATGACCGGCGCGATCGCCCGCGAGGAGGGCAACCTGCGCTCGGCGATCGACCAGCTTCCGCCGTTCATGCGGCGCGCGAACTCGAC
>DASZDF010000214.1:0-2463 GCA_035942275.1 Solirubrobacteraceae bacterium
GCGCTGCCCGCCCCCCGGCCCCGCGCGAGCGCGCGCGTCACGACCACGAGCGCGGTGAAGCGCCGGCGCGTCGCGGCCGAGCAGGCGGGCGCCGCCGACGCGTAGACCGTGACGCCCGGCGGCAGCCGGCGCGCATTGGCCACGCGCAGGACGCGGCCGGCGCGCTGCGAGCCGCCCGGCGGCTTCGCCGTCGTGATGACGCCGACGCTCACCTCGCCCGGCTGCGGAACGGTCACGCGCGCGGTGCTCGCCGCCCCCGCAGGGGCCGCGGCGGCGCCGAGGCCGGCGGCGACGATAAGCGCTGCTGCTCGACGGGCCACCACGGAGCGACCCTAGTCGGGCGCGCTCGCTCCGATCAAGGGCTCGACGATCGACGTGACCAGCTCGGCGAGGCCCGCGGCGCTCACGTCGTCGTCGGGGGCCTCGAACGCCGTGATCTCGACGCCCACGATCTCCGCGCGCTCGGCGACCTCGGCCAGCAGCATCCGCAGCCCTCCGTCCGACAGCCCGCCGTGGACGGGGAACTGCGCCGGGAACACCGACGGGTCGAGGACGTCGAGGTCGAGGTGCACGTACACCGGCAGCCCGGCGAGGCGCTCCGCCAGCGCGCTCGGCTTCTCGCTCTTGACCCCGCGCAGGTCGACCAGCGCGCGCTCGCCGGCGTCGAGGTCGCGGACGCCGCACATCACGACGCGCGCCGGGTCGAGCGCCGGCTCGGCGCCCAGCCCGTCGTCCCAGACGCCGCAGGCGGCGGCCAGGCACATGCCGCCGAGGAAGCCGCTCGGCGTCGTCTCCGGCGTGTTGAAGTCGCCGTGCGCGTCGAGCCACAGGACGTGGGCGTCGGGCCGGTGGCGCAGCACGGCGGGGAGCGTCGTCATGCAGATCGAGCAGTCGCTCGCGGTGAGGATCGGGAACGCGCCGCGGCTCAGCGCGTCGTCGACCTGGCCGCCGGCCTCGAGCAGGCACCCGCGCGAGGCGCGCAGGTCGTTCTCCCACGGCGCCGGCCGCGGCTCGCCCGGCGAGCCGACGATCCGCGGCTCGAGCCCCAGCCGCTCCCCCAGCTCCCGCGCCAGCGCACGCGCGCCCCGCGCGCCGCCCGCCGTGCGGTCCGACGTGCGGCACAGCAGCGCGACGAGGGCGGCGGTCACGGCGCGCAGACTAGGGCACCTGCTTCGCCCCGGATTCCGGAGTTCCCCTATGGTCACCCCGGTGTCTGGGGCGGTCGCAGAGGCCGGGCCGGGAGATCTGCTCGAGCGCCGCGAGGAGCTGCACGCGATCGCGCAGGCGCTCGCCGCCACAGCCGGCGGCCGGGGCGGGGTCGTGTACGTCGAGGCGGACGGCGGCCTCGGGAAGACGCGGCTGCTCGCAGAGCTCGAACGACGCGCCGAGGGATCCGGGCTCGCCGTCCTGCGCGCCCGCGGCCACGACTTCGAGTCCGACCACGCCTTCGGCCTCGCGCTCCAGCTCTTCGAGAACCGCGTGCGGCGGGCCGCGCCCGCCGAGCGCGCCGAGCTCCTGGCCGGGGCCGCCGCGCGCGCGGCGAGCCTGCTCACGCCCTCCTCGCCCGCGGAGCTGAGCGGCCCCGCGTCCGGGCTCCCGAGCACCGGCGACGGCCTTGCCGTGCTCCATGCGCTCTTCTGGCTGACCTCCAACCTCTCCGAGGTCCAGCCCCTGCTGCTGTCGATCGACGACGCGCACCTCGGGGACGAGCCGTCGCTGCGGTTCCTCCTCTACCTGACCCAGCGCGTCGAGGAGCTGCCCGTGCTCGTCGCCGTGGGGTCCCGTCCGCCCGCGGCCGGCCCGGCGGCGGACGTGCTGCCGCAGCTGCGCCGCCACCCGGCGACCCGCACGCTCTCGCCCGCGCCGCTGTCGACGCGGGGCGTCGGCTGGCTGGTCGCGGAGGCGGGGTTCCCCGGCGCCGACGCCGACTTCGTGGACGCGTGCGCGGAGGCCTCCGGCGGCAACCCGCTGTACCTCCGCGAGCTTCTGGGCGTGCTGACCCGTGCCGGCGCCACCGTCGACGCCGACACGGTCCGCCGGATCGGCCCGCGCGCCGTCGCGGAGTCGATCTACTTCGCTCTCGGGCGGCTGCCGGACAAGGCGACCGCGCTCGCGCGGGCCGTGGCCGTGCTCGGTCCCGACGCCTCGATCCGCGCGGCCGCCCGCGTCGCGGGGATCGAGGACGCCGACGCGGCGCCGCTCGCGGCACAGCTCGCCACCGCCGGCGTCTTCGCGCACGGCGCGCGGCTGGACTTCGCCCATCCGATCCTGCGCTCCGCCGTCTACGAGGACCTGCGGCCGATCGAGCGGGCCTGGGGCCACGCGCGGGCCGCCGCCGTGCTCGGCGAGCTCGGCGCCTCGCCCGATCGGGTGGCCGGGCACCTCCTGCGCTGCGACCGGGGGGGCGAGGAGTGGGCCGCGGGCGCGCTCTCGCAGGCGGGCCGGCGCGCGCTGGAGCAGGGC
>DASZDF010000215.1:0-10290 GCA_035942275.1 Solirubrobacteraceae bacterium
CGGGAAGCTCGCTGAGCGCCCACCCGACCAGGCCCCCGGCGCCGAGCCCCGCGAGCGCGCGGCCCGGAAGCGTCGCGGGCTCGACCCGCGGCCGCCCCTCCGCGCCCTCCACCGGCCGCCGCTCGACCGGCTCGAGTGGGCGCGGGCGGTCTGCCCGCTCCTCGCGCCACACGCGCGTGCGGGTCCTTCGGACATAGTCACCAGAGATCGCCCGCTTCGCGGTCTCGGCGAGCGCCTCGACCGCCCCCGGCTCCACGACTCCCGGCTCGTCGTCGACGTACGGCTCCGCGGCCGCAAGCGCGGCGCGCAGCTCCGCGACCTCTCCCCGCGCCTCGGGGTCCGGGTCGAGGGCGGCGTCGAGCGCGTCGGTCACCGCGCGCGGGAGGTCGCGGCGCAGGCGGCGCAGCGGCGGGAGGCGCATCCCGACGCGGCGCGCGGTCGCCGCCGCTCCGTCCGCGCGCACCGGGTTCGTCCCGCTCAGCGCCTCGTAGAGGACGAGCGCGAGCGCGTAGAGGTCGACCGCGGTGGTGATCCGCCCGCCCTCGGCCTGCTCGGGCGCCATGTAGGCGATCGTCCCGACGACGTCGCCGGTCCGCGTTAGCGCGGCCGCGTCGGCGAGCCGGGCGATCCCGAAGTCCGTGAGCTTCGCGACGCCCGCGCCCTCCTCCGCGGCCTCCGGCACCATCACGTTCGCCGGCTTGACGTCGCGGTGGATCACCCCGCGGGCGTGCGCGTGCTCGAGCGCGTCGCACAACGCGACGCCGATCCGCAGCACGTCGAGGTCCGACAGCGCCCCCTCGCGCTCGAGCTCGCCGAGCGTCCGCCCCCGGACGAGCTCGGAGACGAGGTAGTAGGCAGTGTCGTCGCGCCCCGCCTCGTACAGCGCGACGATCCCGGGGTGCGACAGGCGCGCCGCCGCCAGCGCCTCACGCTCCGCGCGCGGGCTCTCGCCCCCCTCCAGCGGCACCTTCTTGACCGCGACCGGCCGGTCCAGGCGCTGGTCGTGGGCGAGCCAGACCGTCCCGAAGCCGCCGGCGCCGAGGCGTCGGAGCAGCCGGTAGCGGTCGAGGACGAGCTCGCCCTGCGGCTCGACCTCGGTGGTCTGGGCGGTGTCCACCGTGCTTCGAGGGTTCGTCGCTTCCGTCCCCCAGCCTGCCAGGATGGGAAGGGGAACAGTCCCTGACGGCAAACTTGCACGGTTGATGGCGTTCTTCGACGAGGGCGACGAGCCCCGCACGCGCGTAGCCCGGCCCAGCCGGCCGGCGGGCCCACGCGCCGGCGGCGGGGGTGGCGGACGCGGCGGCGCGCCCGACCCGCAGTCGGTCCGCACGCGGCGCATCGTCGCCGGCGTGATCGCCTTCCTGACGGCGATCGTCCTCTTCATCCTCATCGACGGCTGCCTCGACCGCCGGGCCGAGAACGCGCTCAAGTCCTACAACCGCGACGCGGCGAACCTCGTCAAGAAGTCCGACGAGCAGGTCGGCGCGGAGTTCTTCGGGCTGCTCAGCGGCGGCGCGCAGTCCGCGGTCGACCTCGAGCAGCGCATCAACCAGCTCCGCGTCGCGGCCGACCGCCACGTCGAGGAGGCCGAGGACCTCGACGTCCCCGGCGACATGAAGCCCGCGCACCGCAACCTGCTGCTCGTGCTCGACATGCGCCAGGCGGCGCTCGGAAAGATCGCGTCCGAGGTCCGGACCGCGGTCGCGCAGGAGCAGGGCGACGAGTCGGCCGAGGCGATCGACCAGATCGCCGCGCAGATGCAGCAGTTCCTCGCATCCGACGTCGTGTACGACGCGCGCGTCCTGCCGCTCATCCAGGAGCGGCTGGCGGAGAAGGAGATCGGCGGCCAGGAGACGCAGGACAGCCAGTTCCTCCCGAGCCTCGAGTGGATCGACGCGAACTTCGTCGCCGACCGCCTCGGCGCCGAGGGCGGCGGGAACACGCGGCAGACCGGGGAGGTCGCTCCCGGCCTGCACGGCCACGGGCTCGTGAGCGTCGGCGTGGGCGACCTGACGCTCGAGCCGGGCGAGACCGCGAACCGCATCCCTGCCGCCTCCGACCTGACCTTCAACGTCACGTTCGCCAACCAGGGCGACAACGACGAGGTCGACGTGAACGTCGCCGTCCGGATCGAGGGCGACGGCCAGCGCATGAGCACGCGCAAGCGCGTCGAGCAGACGAAGGCCGGGACGAACGCCGAGGTCGCGCTCCCGCTCAAGCAGGCGCCGCCGATCGGGACGCCGGTCACGATCGAGGTCGAGGTCGGCAAGGTGCCCGGCGAGGAGAAGACCGACAACAACATCCAGTCGTACACGGCGATCTTCACGCGGTAGGCCCCGCCGCGCCGGTCGCGGTAGCTTCCGCCCCGTGGACGACTCCACCCAGGTCATCGCCGTTGCCGCGGTAGCGCTCGCGCTCGCCGCGCTCGTCTGGGCGATCGTCCTCACGATCCAGGTCCGCCGGCTGCGCGCCGCGCAGTCGGCCGTGCTCGGCGGCCAGTCGGCGCGCGACCTCGTGACCCACGCCGCCGAGCTCGACGAGGCGTTTCGCCAGCTGCGCGACCACGTCGACGTCGTCCACGGGACGATCGACACGCGGCTCGCCGAGGTCGAGGCGCGCCTCGACGGCGCGATCGCCTACCGCGCCCTCGTCCGCTTCGACGCCTACAACGAGCTCTCGGGCCGCCAGTCAACGTCGATCGCGCTGCTCGACGCGCACGGCTCGGGGGTGGTCCTCACCTCGATCCACCACCGCGACCAGGCGCGCGTCTACGCCAAGCAGGTCTTCGAGGGCCGGGGCGAGCTGGAGCTGGCGCCCGAGGAGGAGGAGGCGGTGCGGGTCGCGCTCAGCGCTCCGAGCGCCGCGCCCGCCCCATGAGGGCCGCGTACCTCGGCCCCCAGGGCACGTTCAGCGAGGACGCGCTGCTGGCCACGGCGCCGCCGGACACCGACGCCGTCCCGCTCCCCACCGTCGACGCGGTCGTGCGCGCGGTCGTCGAGGGGGAGGCCGAGCGCGGCGTCGTGCCGATCGAGAGCGCGACCGAGGGCTCGGTCGACACGACCCTCGACGCGCTCGCCGCCTCGCCGATCACGATCGTCGCGGAGGTCGTGCGGCCGATCTCCCACGCGTTGATCGCGCGCTCGGAGCTGCCGCTCGAGCGCATCACGACGGTGGCGTCGCATCCCCAGGCGCTCGCGCAGTGCGCGGACTTCCTGCGGGCGGAGCTGCCGTGGGCGGCCGCGACGGCGTGGAGCTCGACGGCCGAGGCGGTGCTCGAGACGGCCGCGCGCCGGGAGCCGTGGGCGGCGATCGGGACGCCGCGCGCGGCCGAGCTGTACGGCTGCGTCGTGCTGCGCTCGGCCATCGAGGGACGTGCCGGCAACGAGACGCGGTTCGTGTGGATCGCGCCTGAGGGGACGGAGCCGATGAGCGCCGCCACGAAGACGTCGCTGGCGTTCTGGGGCGCCGGCGCTGCCGACTCCGGCTGGCTCGTCCGGTGCCTCTCGGAGTTCGCGTTCCGCGGCCTGAACCTGACGAGGATCGAGTCGCGGCCGCGCAAGGACCGCCTCGGGCAGTACGTCTTCTTCCTGGATCTGGAGGGCGGGACGCCGGACGAGCGCGTCGGCGCCGCGATCGCCGGGCTGCGGGTCCACTGCGACGAGGTTCGAGTCCTCGGGTCGTATCCGGCGGCGTAGAGGCTCCGTGCCTCTGGCTATCCTTGGCCTCGGCCATGCGCGCCAGCTCCCCACCAGGCCCGACGGGGTTCGCGCCGCCGCATCAGCACCCGCGGCGCGAACGTGATGCTGGCCGGGTGCTGGTCCTGAACGCCACGTACGAGCCGATCAACGTCTGCACGGTGCGGCGCGCGACGGTGCTGCTGCTCAAGCAGAAGGCCGAGCTCGTGGAGCGCCACAAGTGGACGCTGCGCTCCGAGCACACCGCGCTCCCGCGGCCGATGGTGATCCGCCTGGTCAGCTACGTGAAGGTCCCGCGCGACACTCACCGGCGCAAGATCACCCGCCGCGCGGTGTTCGCCCGCGACGGGTGGACGTGCCAGTACTGCGGCGCCCGCTCCAACCTCACCGTCGACCACGTCATCCCCCGCTCGAAGGGCGGGACCTCGACGTGGGAGAACATCGTCGCGTCGTGCGCGCCGTGCAACCGGCGCAAGGGCGACCTGCTGCCGGCGCAGGCGAACATGACGCCGCGCCACGCGCCACGGGCGCCGAACCCGCACGTCTTCATCCACGTCGCGTCGCCGACGATCCCGAACGCGTGGAAGCAGTGGCTGCCCGACGCGCACAGCAGCGACACGGCCGGGTCGCCGAACGCGCACGGCCCGTCGTCGGCCGCCGGCGTGCCCGCCGAAGCGGCGTAGCGGGACGCCGCCCCCAGAACGACTAAGGGCGCCGGCAACGCCGGTGCCCTTCGCACACTTCACTGGACCGAAGCTCGAGCGGAACTCTTCTTGGCCGGGGGGACGACATCCGGCATCCCGCTCGAGGGTGACCCGGGTTGGATTCGCTAAGCGAGTCCAGCGTCCGACCTAGCGGCCGGGCACCTCCAGGGTCCCGTAAGAACTGTCACTACCGATACGGACCACCTCCTCTCTCTGGTCTCGCCAGAGTAGCGGAAGAAACCGACGTCGACACCTCGCCGCTCCGGAGCCGCTCCGCATGCGGGTCGACCCGCCTCAGCGCCGTGGTTCTGCGGTCGGTCAGGCGTCGGGGGTCGGCGGGCCGTCGGTCTCGTCGAGGTCGACCTCGTCCGGCTCGGTGTCGCCGGCGCCGCCGTCGAGCGCGGACTCGGATGCTCGGGCGGCATCGGGTGAGAGCGAGCCCTCGGGGTCGAGGCCGCCGTCGTTCCCGCCGATCGTGGGACCGGCCTCGGCGTCGCCTCCGGTCGCGTCGAACGAGACGGGGCCCTCCTCGGCCACGACCTCGCCGAGCGGCTCGTCGGTGTCGGCCTCGGACTCGACGACGAGCGCCACGGCGGAGACGCGGTCGCCGTCGCCGCGCACGTTCATGACCTTGACGCCCTGCGCGGCGCGGCCGGTCTGGCGGATGCCCGCGACGCCGATGCGCTGGACCATCCCCTCGAGCGAGATCAGGACGAGCGACTCGTGCGGGCGCACCACCAGCGCCGCGGCGAGGCCGCCGCGCTTCTCGGAGAACTTGATCGTCTGCACGCCCTTCGCGCCGCGCGAGGTCAGCCGGTACTCGGACACCGGCGTGCGCTTGCCGAAGCCGCCCTCGGTGACGACGAGGACCTCCTGCTCGTCGCGCGCGACGTCCATCGCGAGGACCATGTTGCCCTTGCCCTCGATGTTCATCCCGCGCACGCCCGAGGTGTCGCGGCCCATCGACCGCACGTCGTCCTCGCGGAAGCGCACGGCGAGGCCGGCCTTCGAGATCATCAGGATCTCGTCGTCGCCGCTCGTCCGCCGCACGGCGACCAGCTCGTCGTCGTCGCGGATCTTGATCGCGATGATGCCGTCGGCCTTGATCGGCGTGTTGTAGGCGAGGAACTCCGTCTTCTTGACGATGCCCTGCCGCGTCGCGAAGACGAGGTACTTGCCCTCGGTGAAGTCGCGCGTCGAGAGCACGGACTGGATCCGCTCGCCCTCGCGCAGCGGGAGGACGTTGACCAGCGCGCGGCCGCGCGCGGTCCGGCCCATCTCCGGCAGCTCGTAGACCTTCGAGCGGTAGACCTTCCCCCGGTTCGAGAAGAACAGGAGGTAGTCGTGGGTCGAGCACACGAAGAGGTGCTCGATGTAGTCGCCCTCCTTGAGGTCCATCCCGGTCACGCCGACCCCGCCGCGGTGCTGCTGGCGGTAGGTCGCGAGCGGCAGCGTCTTGATGTAGCCGCTCTTCGTGATCGTCACGACCATCTGCTGGTCGCGGATGAGGTCCTCGATGTCGATCTCGTCCTCGGAGGGCGCGATCGCCGTGCGCCGCTCGTTGCCGAACGCGCTGGAGACCTCCTGGAGCTCCTCCTTGATGAGCGACATCACGGCCGCCTCGTCGCCGAGCAGCGTGCGCAGGACGCTGATGCGCTCCATCTTCTCCGCGTGCTCGGCGCGGATCTTGTCCGACTCGAGCGCGGTCAGCTGCGAGAGGCGCAGCTGGAGGATCGCGGCGGCCTGGATGACGGTGAGCTCGAAGCGCTCGACGAGCTCGGTGCGCGCGCGATCGCTGTCGGGCGAGCGGCGGATGACCGCGATGACCTCGTCGAGGTTGTCCAGCGCGATGAGCTGGCCCTCGAGGATGTGGACCTGGCGCTCGAGCTGCGCGAGCTCGTACTTCGACCGGCGCACGACGACGTCGCGCTGGTGGTCGACGTAGTGATGGATGATCTCGAGCAGCGACAGCGTCTTCGGGACGCCGTCGACGAGCGCGACCGCGTTCACGCCGAACGTGGTCTGCATCGGCGTGTGCTTGTAGAGCTGGTTGAGGACGATCCGCGGGTCGGCGTCGCGCTTGAGCTCGATGACCACGCGCATGCCGCGCTTGTCGGTGTGATCCTCGATGTTCGCGATGCCGGCGATCTTCTTGTCGATCACCAGCTGCGCGATCTTGGTGATCAGGCCGCCCTCGCCGCCCTTCTTCACCATGAAGGGCAGCTCGGTGACGATGATCGCCTCCTTGCCGCGCCCGATGTCCTCGGTGTGGGCCTTCGCGCGCACGCGCACGCGGCCGCGCCCGGAGCGGTAGGCGTCGGCGATGCCGCTGCGCCCGAGGATGATGCCGCCGGTCGGGAAGTCGGGACCCTGGACGTGGTCCCGCATCAGCTCCTCGACCGTGATCTGCGGGTTGTCGATGAAGGCGATGACGCCGCCGATGACCTCGCGCAGGTTGTGCGGCGGGATGTTCGTCGCCATGCCGACCGCGATGCCGGACGACCCGTTGACGAGGAGGTTGGGGTACCGCGACGGGAGGACGAGCGGCTCGCGCTTCGAGCCGTCGTAGTTCGGCCCGAAGTCGACGGTGTCCATGTCGAGGTCGCGCAGCATCTCCTGCGCGATCCGCGTCATGCGGGCCTCGGTGTACCGCATGGCCGCGGCGGGGTCGTCGTCGATCGAGCCGAAGTTGCCCTGGCCGTCGACGAGCAGCTCGCGCATGGAGAAGTCCTGCGCCATGCGGACCAACGTGTCGTAGATCGCCGTGTCGCCGTGCGGGTGGTAGTTGCCCATCACCTCGCCCACGATCCGGGCGCACTTCACGTACGGGCGGGTCGGCCCCAGCCCGTTCTCGTTCATCGCGTAGAGGACGCGACGGTGGACCGGCTTGAGGCCGTCGCGGACGTCGGGGAGCGCGCGCCCGACGATCACGCTCATCGCGTAGTCGAGGTACGCGGAGCGCATCTCGTCCTCGAGTGCGCGCGGCTCGATGTTGCCGCCGCTGAGGGTGTCAGGCGTTCCCATCCGTCCTCACCTCCTAGACGTCGAGGTTGGCCACGAGACGGGCGTTGGACTCGATGAAGTCGCGGCGCGGCTCGACCTGGTCGCCCATCAGCATCGAGAAGAGCTCGGACGCCGCGGCCGCGTCCTCGACGTTCACGCGGGCGAGCGTGCGCGAGGCGGGGTTCATCGTGGTGTCGGCGAGCTGGTCGGCGTTCATCTCGCCGAGGCCCTTGAACCGCGTGAGCTGGACGCCCTTCTGCGCGACCGTCATCACCGCGTCGCGCAGCGCCTCGAACGAGAGCGCCTCCTCGACGTCGTCCTTGAGCCGCACCCGGAACGGCGGCGTGCCCGCCAGCTCGACGAGGCTCGCGTGCACGCGCACGAACGCCGTGTAGTCGGTCGACCCGAAGAGCGAGCGGGGGATCCGGTGCGTCCGCGCCATGCCGGTCTTGCGCTCGACCGAGCGGACGACCACGAAGTCGCCGTCGCGCTTGACGACGTGCGTCTCGAACGGCTGGCCCTCGGCGGAGTGGCGCTCGAGCAGCGTGATGGCGGTCTCGGGGTCGGCCACGCGCTCGTCGAGCAGCGAGCTCTCCTCGAGGAACCCGACGAGGTCGTGCCCGTGCTCGGCGCGCAGCGACGACGACCAGCCCTCGTACTGCTTGAGCAGCCGGCTGAAGCGCTGCCAGCGCGCGTGCGTGAGCTTGAACTCGCGGGCGTCGCGGTCGGTGACGTCCATGCGCTCGAGCTTGTCCTGGAGCAGGATCTCCTCGAGCTCGGAGTCCTTCTCGATGTAGCGCTCGCTGCGGCCCTGCTTGAGCTTGTAGAGCGGCGGCTTGGCGATGTACACGTAGCCGGCCTCGATCAGCTCGGGCATCTCGCGGAAGATCAGCGTGAGCACGAGCGTCCGGATGTGCGCGCCGTCGACGTCGGCGTCGGTCATGATGATCAGCTTGTGGTAACGCGCGTTCTCCAGTGAGAACTCGTCACGGATACCGGTGCCGAGCGCGGTGATGAGGGCCTGGATCTCGTTGTTCTGGAGGACCTTGTCGATGCGGCTCTTCTCGACGTTGAGGATCTTGCCGCGCAGCGGAAGGACCGCCTGCGTGTTGCGGTCGCGCCCCTGCTTGGCCGAACCGCCGGCGGAGTCGCCCTCGACGACGAACAGCTCGGTCAGCGCCGGGTCCTTCACCGAGCAGTCGGCGAGCTTGCCGGGGAGCGCGGAGTTCTCGAGCGCGGACTTCCTTCGCGTGAGGTCGCGCGCCTTGCGCGCCGCGGCGCGCGCCTGCGCGGCCTGGACCGCCTTGCGGATCACGCCGCCCGCGACCTTCGGGTTCTCCTCGAAGAACTGCGCGAGCCCGCTGTTGACGACCGACGCGACGAAGCCCTCCATGCCCGGGTTGCCGAGCTTGGTCTTCGTCTGGCCCTCGAACTGCGGGTCGGCGAGCTTGGCGCTGATGACCGCGGTCAGGCCCTCGCGGACGTCCTCGCCGGAGAGGTTGTCGTCCTTCTCCTTGAGGAGGCCCTCCTTGCGCGCGTAGGCGTTGAGGGTGCGCGTCAGCGCCGAGCGGAAGCCGCTGAGGTGCGCGCCGCCCTCGTGCGTGTTGATGTTGTTGGCGAAGGAGTGGATCGACTCCTGGTAGGTCGTGTTCCACTGCATCGCGACCTCGACGGCGCCCTCGTCGCTCTCGCCCTCGAAGTAGATGACCTTGCGGTCGACGGTCTCCTTGTTGGCGTTCAGGTGCGCGACGAAGTCCTCGATGCCGCCGTCGTACTGGAACTCGAAGCTGCGCTTGCTCTCGCCGCGCTCGTCCTTGAGGCGGATGCGCAGGCCGCGGGTCAGGAACGCGGTCTCGCGCAGGCGGGTGACCAGCGTCTCGTCGTCGAACTCGTAGACGTCGAAGATCTCGGAGTCCGGCAGGAACGTGATCCGCGTGCCGTGGCGCTTCGTCGGCTCGCCCTTCTGGAGTTCGGTGAGCGGCGTGCCGCGCACGTACTGCTGGGTCCACGTGTGGCCGTCGCGCCAGACCTCGACGGTCAGCAGCTCCGACAGCGCGTTGACGACGGACACGCCGACGCCGTGGAGCCCGCCGGAGACCTTGTAGCCGCCGCCGTCGCCGAACTTGCCGCCGGCGTGCAGCACGGTGAGCACGACCTCGACCGCCGGACGGTTCTCCTTCTCGTGCAGCGCGACGGGGATCCCGCGCCCGTCGTCGACGACCGTGACCGAGTTGTCGGGGTGCACGGTGACGTCGACCTCGGTGGCGTGGCCAGCGAGCGCCTCGTCGACCGAGTTGTCGACGACCTCCCACACCAGGTGGTGCAGCCCACGGACACCGGTCGAGCCGATGTACATGCCCGGACGCTTGCGCACCGCCTCGAGACCCTCGAGGACGGTGATGTCCTGGGCGTCGTAGCTGCGCCCCTCGGTGTTGTCGCCGTCGCCTGCCAACCGAACCTCCTAAGACACACAAAACGCCCCGAGCCGGGTGCGGGCCCGGGGCGACTGAACGGCCTCCTCCACAGTAGGAGGGGGACGGTTTTCAGTTGACAGAAGAATACCACACGACCCCCGTCAGACCCGCGCGTGAGGTGTCACGAAAGTGCTGCAAAATCGCGGAAAATGTCGTACTCCGCGGCGGGGTGCTCAGCGGGCGCGGCGGCGGGGTGCGGCGGTGCAGCGAAGTTCGGTCACGCGGGCCGCTCCCAGCGCCTCGTTCAGGCGGGCCACGAGGTCGGGGCCGAGGAGCGTCAGCTCCTGTGCCCAGACCGCCGAGCGGCACGCGATCGTGACGACGCTGGCGCGCTCGGAGACCGGCTGGGCCTCCGCCGCCACCGCCGCTCCGGCGACCTCCGGCCACACCCGCTGGACCGCCGAGAGCGGGGTC
>DASZDF010000216.1:0-1992 GCA_035942275.1 Solirubrobacteraceae bacterium
CGAGCGACGCGAGGACGGAGACGACGCTGAGCAGGCCGCGCTGGGTCGCCTCGGCGTACATGAGCGTGCCCGCGAGGAGGAGCAGGCCGGGGATGGCGAGCTTCGGCAGCGCGCTCGGGGCGGAGGTCATCGGCGCGCGCAGGGCGAACGCGCCCGCGACGAGCAGGACGACGACGGCGGCCCGCGCGTCGAGGAGGGCCCATGCCGTCCCGCCGCGCTCGACGGCCTCCGGCAGGGCGATGAGGAAGCCGCCGAAGCCGAACGCGGAGAGGACGGCCCACGCCGCCGCCGCGGGCGGGATCACGACCGGGTCGCCCTTCTGGGAGGCGAGCACCGCGCCGGCGATGGCAAGCACGATCCCCAGCGCCTCGTTGAGCTGCAGCGACTCGCCGGTCGCGAGGCCGTAGACGACGGGCAGCGTCGTACCGGTCGCGCCGATCGCGGCGGCGATCGACACCGGCCCGAGGGAGGCGGCGCGGTAGAAGGTCGCGAGGCCGGCGATGTTGCCGACGCCGGCCAGCAGCCCGAGCGCGATGCCGTGGCCGGGCGGCAGAGGGTCGGCCACGGCGACGACGAGCACGACCGCGCCCACGAGCGCCGCGAGCTGCCCCGCGAGCAGCACCGCCGCCTGCGGGTGGCTGCGGCCGAGCAGCGGGCCGAAGAAGTTCGAGACGCCGTACGCGACCGACGTGCCGAGCGCGAGGACGATCGCGAGCATCGCGGAAGGATGGCGATCCCGGCCGCGACTCCCTTCGCCGCCGCGCGCGACGAAGGCCGCGACCCCTTCGCCGGTACCCTCGGAGCCGCGATGATCGAGCAGCTCGTCGAGCAGATCGAGGCGCGCTTCGCGGAGGCCGAGCGCCAGATGAGCGACCCCGAGGTGATCGGGGACCGCGAGCGCTACGCCGACGCCGGCCGCGCGTACCGGCAGCTCGAGCCCGCCGCGAAGCTCGCGACCGAGTGGCGCCTGGCCAAGAGCGACCTCGACGGCGCGCAGGAGCTCATCGACGAGGGCGGCGACGACGCCGAGATGCGCGAGGAGGTCGCCGCAGCGGGCAAGCGCCTCGAGCAGCTCGCCGAGGAGATCCGCCTCGCGATGGTCGAGCGCGACCCGAACGACGACAAGAACGTGATCGTCGAGGTCCGCGGCGGCGCCGGTGGCGACGAGGCCGACCTGTGGGCCGCCGACGTCTACCGGATGCTCACGAAGTACGCCGAGCGCCGCGGGTTCAAGACGGAGCCGCTCGACGTCTCCGACGGGGCGTACACGTTCGCGATCAAGGGCGACGGCGCGTATTCGATCTTCAAGTTCGAGGGCGGGACGCATCGCGTCCAGCGCGTCCCGGCCACCGAGTCGCAGGGCCGCATCCACACGTCCACGGCGACGGTCGCGGTGCTCCCCGAGGCCGAGGACGTCGACGTGCAGATCGACCAGAACGACCTCGACATCGACGTCTACCGCTCGTCCGGCCCCGGCGGGCAGTCGGTGAACACGACCGACTCGGCGGTGCGGATCACGCACAAGCCGACCGGCGTCGTCGTCGCGATGCAGGACGAGAAGTCGCAGCTCCAGAACCGGGAGAAGGCGATGCGCGTGCTGCGGGCGCGGCTGTACGAGCGCGCGCTCGCAGAGCAGCAGGCCGCGCTGTCCGCGGACCGCCGGTCGCAGGTCGGCACCGGCGAGCGGGCGGAGAAGATCCGGACGTACAACTACGGCGAGCGACGCGTCACCGACCACCGCATCAAGCTCACGCAGCACAACCTCTAGGCCGTGCTCGAGGGCGACCTCGCCGAGCTGAGCGCCGCGCTGCAGGCCGACGAGAAGCGGCGCAAGCTCGAGGCGCAGGCCACCGCCGCGTGAGCGGGGGGGCCGGCACCGGCCCCGGCGCGGCGCGCGAGCGGAGCGCCCTCCGCGGCGTTCCCGTCCGCGACGCTCTGGACTCCGCGCTCGTCGCGCTCGAGGCCGCGGGCGTCGACACCCCGCGGCTCGAC
>DASZDF010000217.1:0-2063 GCA_035942275.1 Solirubrobacteraceae bacterium
ACCCCGGCCTGGCCCAGCCGCAGGCCTACCGCCGCCACGACGGCTTCGACCCCGCGACGGCAGCGCTCGACCCCGGCACCACCGCCGATGCGCTCGGCGCGGCGTTCGCGGTCGCCCACGAGGCCGGCGCCGAGGCGTTCGGCCTCTGGACCGCCGGCGAGGTCCGCACCGCGATCGCCTCGATGTCCGGCATCGCGGCGCAGGACGCGGTCACCGACGCGTTCCTCAAGGTCGTCTGCCGCGACGAGGACGGCCGCAGCGGATTCGCGACCGGCACGGCGGCCGCCGCGGCGAAGATCGACCCCACCGAGGTCGCCGCCCGGGCCGCGGCGCTCATGCCCCGCGGCCCGCTCGAGGAGCTCGCGCCCGGGACGTACCCGGTCGTCCTCGGCCCCGAGGCGGTCGGGACGATCCTCGCCTTCCTCGGCGGCCTGGCCTTCAACGGGATGGCGCACGCGGAGGGGCGCGGCGCGCTGACCGGGCGCCTCGGCACCCGCATCGCGTCCCCCTCGATCAACCTGAGCGACTCGCCGCGCTACGCCGGCACGCTGCCGCGCGCTTTCGACGCGGAGGGCGTCGCCAAAGCGCCGGTCCCGCTCGTGCAGGACGGCGTGGCCCACTGCGTCGTCCACGACCTCCGCTCGGCCGCGCGCGCGGGCGACGACGCGCGCTCCACCGGCCACGCGACCGCCCCCGGCGGCTCACCGTGGGGACCGGCGCCGACGAACCTCGTGCTCATCGGCGGCGGCGCCGAGGACGAGGCCGACCTCGCGCGGCCGATCGAGCGCGGGCTGTTCGTCAACCGCCTCTGGTACGTCAACCCGGTGCGGGAGAAGGAGACGCTGCTCACGGGCGTCACCCGCGACGGGACGTTCCTCATCGAGGACGGCGTGATCACGCGCCCGGTCCGCGACGTGCGGTTCACCGACAGCGCCCTCGGCGTCCTGCAGCGCACCCAGGCGCTGACGGCGGAGGCCCGCCTCGTGGGCGACGCGGAGTTCTACGGCGGGCGCTTCGCCACCGGCACCGTGTGCCCGGCGCTGCGCTGCTCCGGGCTGCGGATCACGGGCGGCGCCTGATGCTTCCGCCCGGGTTCACGGTCGGCCACGCGACCGACCTCGACGCCGCCACCGGCGCCACCGTGATCCTCGCGCCGAGTGCCGGCGCCGAGGGCGCGGTCGAGGTGCGCGGCGGCGGCCCGGGCACGCGCGAGACCGACCTCCTCTCCCCCGCGTCCCCGAGCCGGCCCATCCAGGCCGTCGTCTTCAGCGGCGGCAGCGCGCGCGGGCTCGGCGTCGCGAGCGCGGTCGCGGACCTCCTCGAGGAGCGCGGCACCGGGCACCGCACGCGGCTCGGGCACCTCGTCCCGCTCGTGCCGGGCGCGGTCGTCTACGACATGGCCCTCGGCGAGGACGCCCGCCCCGGCCCGGACGCCGCCCGCACCGCCCTCGGCGACGCGTCCGCCGAGCCCGCCCGTGGCACCGTCGGCGCCGGAACGGGCTGCAGCGTCGGCAAGGTGCTCGGGCCGGACTGCATCACGAAGGGCGGCGTGGGAATCGCGAGCGAACGGCTCGCCGGCGCGACGATCGCCGCGCTCGCGGTCGTCAACGCGATCGGCGAGGTGCGGGCCGAGGACGGCTCGGTGCTCGCCGGCCCGTACCGCGACGGGCGCTACCACCGCTCGGTCGACGTCCTGCGCGCCGGCGGCTGGGCGCTGCCGCCGGCGCTGCCCGGCGAGGCGACCACGCTCGTCTGCGTGATGACCGACGCCACCGTCGGCCGCCTCGACGCGTGGATGCTCGCGCGCGCCGCCACGACCGGCTGCGCCCGCGCGGTCGACCCGACCGCGACGCAGTTCGACGGGGACACGTGCTTCGTCCTCGCGGCCGGCGACGCGCAGGCCGACCCGTTCCTCCTCCAGGCCCTCGTCCCGCACGTGGTCGCGGAGGCGATCCCCGACGCGGTCCGCTCGGCGACGTCGCTAGCGGGCTGCCCCGCCCTACGCGACAGGGTCATCTGACGCAGGCATCGTCGTGGCTGACGGTGCACGCGCAGAGGGGTAC
>DASZDF010000218.1:0-2084 GCA_035942275.1 Solirubrobacteraceae bacterium
CGGCGCTCGCCCCTGCGCACGCCGGAGCACGCGGCCGCCTTCGCCCGCCACGTCGCCGCCCGGCCGGGCTTCCGGCTGGCGGGCATCATGGCGTACGAGGCGCAGATCGCCGGCGTCGGCGACGCTCCGCCCGGCAAGCCCGCGATGGGGCGCGGCATCCGGGTCATGCAGCGGCTCTCCGGCCGCGAGCTGGCGAAGCGGCGAGCGCGGGCGGTCGCCGCCGTGCGCGACGCGGCCGGGCCGCTCGCGTTCGTCAACGGCGGCGGGACGGGGAGCGTCGAGCGGACCGTGCGCGAGGCGGCGGTGACCGAGGTCGCCGCGGGATCCGGGCTGTACGCGCCGTCGCTGTTCTCCGCGTACACGAGCTTCTCCCCGCGGCCGGCGGCGCTCTTCGCGCTCCCCGTCGTCCGCCGCCCGGGCGCCGGCGTCGCGACCGCGCTCGGCGGCGGCTACGTCGCGAGCGGCGCGGCCGGGCCGGAGAAGCTCCCGCTCCCCCACCTCCCCGCCGGCCTCGAGCTCGACCCGCAGGAGGGCGCCGGCGAGGTCCAGACGCCGCTGCTCGGCGACGCCGCGAACCGGCTGCGCGCGGGCGACGTCGTGTTCCTGCGCCACGCGAAGGCCGGCGAGCTGTGCGAGCGGTTCAACGAGCTGCACCTCGTGCGCGGCGATCGCGTCGTCGAGACGGTGCCGACGTATCGCGGCGAGGGGCAGGCGTTTCTCTAGCAGCGGCGAAGGTGCGTCCCGATGCCCGGTGGTGTGGCACAGGTGCGGCGGCTCGTCCTAGGGATCGCCGCCGGCCTCCTCGTCCTGATCGTCGCGGTCAGCGCGCTCGGCGGGTTCAAGTCGGTGCCGCCGGGCGAGATCTGCGTCGTGCAGGAGGGCGGGCCGTTGGACGGGCGCGGCGTCAAGGAGGTCCGGCAGCCCTCGAGCGGCGTGGCGTTCATCGGCGCGTTCAACTCGCAGCGCTGCTTCCCGGCGACCGAGCGCAACTACGTCCTGTCCGCCGACCCGCGCCAGTCCGACCGCGAGGCGGTGGACTTCTTCGAGACGCCGACGCGCGACGCCGTGCAGGTCCGCATCGAGGGCCAGGCGCTCTTCCGCCTCACGACGGAGGAGGGCGCCGTCGAGCAGTTCTACCGGCGCTTCGGCGTGCGCACGTTCAACGGCATGCACCCGTACGACGGCAACGAGGGCTGGGTCGCGTTCCTCAACGTCCAGTTCCGCCCGATCCTCGAGAACGCGCTGCGCGAGTCGATCGGCCAGTACCGCTGCGTCGAGCTCAACAACACGTGTGCCTACGTCCAGGACGCCGAGCGCGCCGCCAGCGGCCAGGTCGACGACGCCGACAACGTGCAGAACCTCGCCGAGGTGCAGACGGAGATCGCCGAGACGCTCCAGCGCGACCTCGACGACACCCTGGGCGGCAAGTTCTTCGAGGGGATCCGCTTCCGGCTCGTGCAGGTCCGCTTCGACCCGGAGCTCCAGCGCTCGATCGTCGCGGCCACCGCGGCGCGCGCGGACGTCGCGACGAAGCGCCTCCAGGCGCAGCAGCGCGTCGAGACCGCGATCGGCGACCGCCGTGTCGCCGAGCAGAAGGCGGCGGCGATCCGGGCGACCCGCGGCGCGTACCGCAGCAACCCGGCGCAGGCCCGCATCGACGCCATCCGCGCCCTGCCCGAGGGGCTCCAGGCGCTCGGCGGAGGGCTGAACACCGTCGTCGGCGGGCGATGAAGCTCGTCCTGCTCCTCGTGGTGCTCGCGGTGCTCGCGTTCGTCGCGTACATGGTCTTCAGCGCGTACGCGCGCTCGCGCGCCGAGGCGGCGCGGTGGAGGGTCGCGACGAAGACCGCAAGCGACGGCTCGTTGCGCGTCGTCCTCGAGGGGCCCGACGGCGGCGAGCGGCTCGTCAAGGAGCTGCCGGCGAGCCTCGAGGGGCCGGAGCTGACGGGCGAGCTGAGGCTCGCTCGCGAGGAGGCGTTCATGCAGGCGGAGGAGCTGAACCGGCCGGGCCCTTAGGCCCGGTGGCACAGGGCGCCGTCGCGCGGGTGCTGCCGGGGCGATCGTTTACAGCAGGGCGGGTGAGGG
>DASZDF010000219.1:0-2614 GCA_035942275.1 Solirubrobacteraceae bacterium
GGGCGAGGGCGTCGCGCGGCCCCGCGTCGGGCCCGTCGGAGCCGACCGGTCCGCCCGGCCCGTCCGTCCCCGGCCCGCCGTCGCCTGCGGGCGCGCCGTCGCCGCAGTCGGCGGTGACGGCGCGCAGGTACGAGTCGTAGCTGTCGCGCGGGGTCCCGACGAGCGAGTCGGCGGTCCCGAACGTGACGCACGCGGCCTGCGCGCTGACGTCCCCGACGTGCGCAGCCTTCGTCGCCGACGCCCCGTCGAGCCCGGCACGCCGCGAGACGAGCACGGTCTGGGCGAGCGCGAGGTCACGCAGTTGGACCCGATTCGCCGCGTCGTTGAACGCGACGTGGTCGCCGTCCGGGCTGATCACGGCGTACTCGCCGAGGCCGAGCACGTCGAGGGTGCCGCCGGCGAGATCGCGGACGAGCACCTTCGACGTCGCCGTGGCGTCGCCGAGGTTCGTGGCGTACGAGTCGAACGCGACCTTCGTGCCCGACGCGTCGATCGACGGGTCGCCCTCGGAGTCGTTGTCGGCGAGCACGCCGGCCGGCGTCGCGCTCACGAGCCGTGTCGTCCCGGCCGCCAGGTCGCGGATGTGGATGTCGCGCGTGGCGTTCGTGTCGCCGTCGCCGAGGTTCTTGGCGTACGTCCCGAAGGCGACCCGCGTCCCGGAAGCGTCGACATCGGCTCCGTTCGACTCGCCGTCGCCCTTCGGGCCGGCCGCTCCGTCGGCGCGGCTGACGAGGATCGTCTCGTCGGTCTCGAGGTCACGGACGTGGATGTCGTCGCCCGCGTCGGGGTCGTCGCCGAGGTTCGTGGCGCGCGAGCGGAAGACCACCCGCGTGCCGTCGGCGTCGAGCGCCGCGCCCCGCGACCTGCCGTTGCCGGGCGTGCCGTTGGCGCCGTCGGCGCGGCTCGCGAGCCGCGTGCGCCCCTCGGCGAGGTCGCGCACCCACAGCTGGGAGACGTCGTCCGCCGTCTCTCGGCCGGAGAACGCCACGCGGCGTCCGTCGGCGCTGATCGCCGGGTCGGATACCCTCAGAAGCGGGGCGCCGCCCGGCCCGTCGGCCCGGCTGACGAGCGTGACGGCTCCCGTCGTCCGGTCGCGCAGGAAGATGCCGTCGCCCGAGGATCCGGGGAGCCCCAGCGCGGGGGCGTCGGCCTCGAACACGGCGAGCCGGCCGTCGGCGCTGAGCTTGGCCGCGGTGGCGTCGCCGCCGGCGTTGACGAACGGGTCGTCCCCGGCCGGTCGGGAGACCGAGCGGGTGACCTGCTTGTCCAGGTCGCGCAGGATCACGCTCTCGCGCCGCGGATCGGAGTCCGGCGTCACCCCGCCGACCTCGAGGTCGGAGGCGGCGTGGTACGCGTCGCCGCTCATCGCGGCCGACGTCGCGTCCCGGTTCGCGATGGCGCCCGCGGCGCCGCTCGCGCGGCTGGCGACCTGCACGGAGTTGGCCGCGATGTTCCGCACGTAGACGTCGGCCGACGCGTCCTTGTCCGCGCCGTCGAGCGCCGTGGCCTCGGACACGAACGCGATCACGTGGCTGCTGTCGTCGATCGACGCACCCCAGCTGCGGCCGGACGTCACGTCGGCGGCGTTCACGTCGATCACGCTCGTCGTCTGGAAGCCGAGCGAGCGGCGGTAGATGTTGATGCCGATGTCCTTGTCGCGCGTGTCGAGGTTCGTGGCCGTGGACTCGAAGACGATCGCCAGCCCGTTGCCGGAGATCATCGGGTTCGCGGAGCCCGCGTTGGCGACCTTGCCGTCGGCGCCGATGCGGCTCACGAGCTTGGTCGTGCCGGCGTCGACGTCGCGGAGGTACACGTCGTACGCGTTGTTGTCGTCGGCGGTCTCGCCTCGATCGCCGGTCTCGAACGCGACGAGCTGACCGTCGTTGCTGATCGAGGGGTCGGCGCCCTGCGACTCGACGCCGGTGTTGCGGCGGCTGACGAGGACGGTCGTGAGCATCCCGCCGAGGTGCCTGCGGTAGACGTTGCGGTTGCCGGTCGCGCCGGGGATGAGGTTGCTCGCGTTCGTCGCGAACGCGACGTACTCGCCGTTCCCGCTGATCACCGGGGTGTAGGAGTTGTGGTTGCCGATGACGCCCAGGCCCGAGGCCCGGCTGACCAGCGTCGTCTCGGGGGCACCGGGCGTCCTGAGCGTCCTGACGTAGACGTCCGTCCGGTCGTTCTTGTCCAGCTCGGCGTCGAGCGGGCCGTCGCAGCTGAAGGCGACGCGCAGGCCGTCGTCGCTGATCGTTGCCTCGTCGCACTCCGCGTGCGAGGGCTCCCCGTTCGCGCCGTTCCCGCGGCTCACGAGGAGGACCTCGCCGGTCGTCATGTCCTTGCGGTAGACGTTGGGGACGCGGTCGTCGTCGCCGGCGACGAGGCCGTCGGAGTCGGACGTGAACGCGACGTAGCGGCCGGTCTGGCTGACCGCCTCCGGCCGGATGTCGGCGGTCGAGACCGGCACCGGGTACGCGTCGAGCAGCGACGGCTGGCCGGACAGCAGCGCCGTCGAGCCGGCGGGCAGGGGCACGGCGGACGCCGGCCCCGCGCCGAGCGCCAGCGCGGCGAGCGCCGCGGCGAGCGCGGCCAGCGCCAGCGCGGCGGCGTGGTGGACGGG
>DASZDF010000220.1:0-7724 GCA_035942275.1 Solirubrobacteraceae bacterium
GGCCTGGCCTTCCTCTACGTGACCCCGCTCGTCGCGCTCGTCGCCGGCATCGCCATCGACATCGCGAACTGACGCGCCCGCCGCACGCCACCCGCGACGCTTGCCGCGCGCCAACTAGTCCGATATCGTACTAATCGTGTCCGGCCCGAACACCACGAACCTCGGCTTCCTCCTCGCGAAGGCGTCGCAGCGCTGGAACGAGCGGCTCGCCGAGGGGTTCGCGGCGGCGGGGTACGGCGAGGTCCGGGCGAGCTACGGGTCCGTCCTGCTGCCGCTGTGGGAGGAGGACGGCCTGCGCATGGGGCGCCTCGCCGAGCGGGCGCGGCTCTCGAAGCAGACGATGACGACGCTCGTGCGGCTGTGCGAGCGCGACGGCCTCGTCGAGCGGGCGCCGGACCCGGAGGACGGGCGGGCGAGCGTCGTCTCGCTGACCCCGCGCGCGCAGGCCTTCGGGCCCGTCGCGGCGCAGGTCGTCGCCGGACTGGAGCAGGAAGTGTCAACGAGGGCGCGGCGCGACCTCGCGCGCGCGCTGAAGGAGGTCATCGACCTGTGAGTACCGCACCCACCACCGCAGCGGAGCTGCCGGCCGCGTTCGCCGACCGCCTCGCGGCCGGGGATCTCGATGGAGCGCTCGCGCTGTACGAGCCGGACGCCACGTTCGCGCCGCAGCCCGGGGCGCACGTCACCGGGCTCGACGCGATCCGCGGAGCGCTCGAGCAGTTCATCGCCCTGAACCCGACGCTCGACGGCGAGGTCGAGAAGGTCCTGGAGGCGGGCGACGTCGCGCTCGTCACCAACCGCTGGACGCTGCGCGGCACCGGGCCGGACGGGCCGCTCGAGATGGCCGGCGTGAGCGCCGACGTCATGCGCCGCCAGCCCGACGGCACCTGGCGGATCCTCGTCGACGACCCGTGGGGCGCGGCCGGCTAGACGCCGGGCTTCGCGACCATGTCGACGATCACGAGCACCAGGATCACGAGCTCGATCCGCGTGTAGAGCAGGAGCTGGTTGGCGCTGGTCGAGAGCTCCTCGGCCGTCAGGGCGCCGCCCTCGATGCGCTTGACGATCCCGTCGGCGGTGCGCCCGATCAGCGCGCCGCCGACGCCCAGCGCCGCGACCAGCCCGATCAGGCCGAGGATGAGCCAGGTGTCGAAGTCGAGGTCGGCGTCGGCGATCATCCCGAAGCCGGTGAGCAGGAGCACGATGCCGGCGGGAGCATGCGCGCGGCTCGCCCACTTCGACGCCGGCAGCACGAAGCTGCCGAACGCCTCCGGGCCGGTCCGCAGCGACATGAATCCCATCGCGGTGAGCGCGGTGCTCGACCCGAACCACGTGGCCATCGCGAGGATGTGGAGCGACAGGAGGAGCTCGTACCAGGACATGGGCGGATTAGACCTGCTCGGCCGGACACCAGTACGTCGTGCGCCCGCCGATCGTCGCCCGCTCCATGTCCGTCCCGCACCGCGGGCACACGCCGCCGCGCTTGCGCGCCGGCATCACGTCCCCGGTGTGCACGCCCCCCTTGCGGATCGCCGAGCGCGTCGCCGCGCGGATCTCGCGGCGCAGCCGGTCGAGCTCGTCCTCGCCCAGCTCGCCTGCCGCCCGCCGCGGGGACAGGCGCGCGCGCCACAGCGCCTCGTCGGCGAGCAGGTTGCCGACACCGGCGATCACCCCCTGGTCCATGATCCGCGCCTTCAACGGGGCGTCGCCGCGCCCGACGCGCGACCGGAACGCGTCGCGGGAGACCTCCGCCGCGTCGGGGCCCAGCCCCGACAGGTCGGGGTTCAGCACCGCGCGGCCGAGCCGCCGCTTGTCCCGCAGCACGAGCCGCCCGCCGTCGTCGAAGGACACGACGAACCGGTCCCAGAGCGGCACGGCGCGCTCGCCGTCCGGCGCCGGATCGCCCTCGGCCTCGTCGTCGACGACGATCCGCCCCGCCATCCCGAGGTGCAGGCCGAGCACCGGGCCGTCGTCGCGCGTGTCGACCCACATCGTCTTGCCGCACCGGTTCGCGCGCACCAGCTCGCGCCCGACGAGCGCGTCCGCGAGCTCGCCCGGCTGGTGGGGCCGGCAGACGTACGTGTCGCTGTCGTCCACGGCGGCGATCCGCCGCCCGAGCGCGCGCGCCTCGATCAGCGCCCGCGCCCGCTCGACCTCGGGAAGCTCAGGCATCGTCGGAGCGTAGGACCCGCAGCGCGGCGGTCGTCGTCGGCCCGAGCGGCGACGGCGGCGCGTCGAGCGAGAACCACGCGAAGGCCGCGATCTCGACCGGGTCGGGCCGCACCGCGCCGCCCGGCCACGACGCCGCGCACACGCTCAGCTCCTCGTCCTTGCCGTACCAGTAGCCGACGATCGTCCCGAGGTCCTCCCACGCGGCGACGTCGGCGCCGAGCTCCTCCCGCGCCTCGCGCCGCGCCGCCTGCGCGTTCCCCTCGCCGCGGTGGGCGCCGCCGCCCGGCAGCTCCCACTCGTGCCGCTTGCCGTAGTGGTGGCGGACGAACAGGGCGCGGCCGTCGCCGGAGCGCAGCACGCACTTCACCCCCCGCCCGCTCGGCCGGGCCAGCCAGGCCCACACCTGCAGCGCGCGGTACGCGACGCGGTAGGCGAGCCTGAGCAGCGCCGCCGACCGCGGCCGGCGGCGCAGCGTGACGAGCGGGGGATCAGGCGGAGGCGCCGAGGACCTCGCCGCTGTAGAGCTTGTGCACCCGCACCGTCCCCGGGGGCGAGGCGTCGATGCACAGCCCGCAGAGGATGCACTCGTCGACGTTCTCGTGGACGATCTCGACGCCGCTCTGCGCCGCCGCGTAGATGTCGACCGGGCACGCCTCCTGCAGCCTGCGCGCGAGCTCGGCGTCGCCGGCCACGGCGTCGTCGACCTCGATGCCGATGAACGTCGCGTCGTCCCTCATGCCGGGCTCCTCTCGGCGAGCTTCGACTTCATCAGGCCGGGGATCTGCGAGAGCTCCTCCGCGACGGTGATCCCGGCGGCGGAGAGCCGCGCGATCTTCTCGGTCGCGGTGTCCTCCTTGCCCTCGACGATCGTGCCGGCGTGGCCGAAGCTCATGCCCGGCATCTCGTCCATGAAGCGGCCGGCCATGAAGGCGACGATCGGCAGCCGCGACGAGTTCTCCGTGACCCAGCGCGACAGCTCCGCCTCCATCCGCCCGCCGGGCTCGGTGTAGATGACGATGCCCTCGGTCTGCTCGTCGGCCTCGAAGAGCGGCATCAGCTCGGCGTACGTCGAGCCGATGATCGCGTCGCCGCCGATCGACACCGCCGTCGACTGGCCGAGGCCCGCCGCGGACAGCGTCGAGCTCATCTCCGTCGTCATGCCGCCGGATCGCGAGATCACGCCGATCGGGCCGGGGGAGTAGGCCTTCGCCGCGTCCTTCGCCGGGCCGCCGATGCCGCCCATCTTGATGACGTCCGGGACGATGATCCCGAGGCAGTTGGGGCCAATGATCCGCGCGCCGCGCAGGTTCGCCAGCTCGACCATCTGCGCCACGTCGCGGCGCGGGATGCGCTCCGTGACGATGACGATCAGCTTGATGCCGTTCTCGATCGCCTCGAACACCGCGTCCTTCGTGAACGCCGGCGGGACGGTGACGACGGAGCCGTCGATCGGCCCGCCGTGGTGCTCGACCGCCTGCTTCACGGTGTCGAACACCGGCACGCCGTGCACGTCGCGCCCGAGCCGGCCCGGCGTCACGCCACCGACGACCTTCGCGCCGGCGCCGTAGTCGAGGCACTCCCGAGTCAGGTTGACGGCCTCGCGGCCGGTGATGCCCTGGACGATGAACGTCGTGTCCTCGTTGACGAGAATGCTCATCCCGCGGCCCCCACGGCCATGCGGGCCGCCTCGTGCATCGAGGTCGAGCGGTCCGCGTACCGCACGCCGTAGCGCTCCAGGATCTTGAACCCCTCGTCCTCCCACGCGCCGGGGATGCGGAAGATCGAGATCTTCTCCGCCGGGTCGTAGCCGAGCTCCAGGCACGCCGCGATGACGCCGCGCGCGACGATGTCGACGCGGGTGTTGGAGACGATCGACATCATCACCGCGATCTTGTCGACGCCCTCCTTCTGGAGGACGAGCTTGGCCAGCCCCTTCGCCTTGCGGACCGACGGGTTGCCGCCGATCTCGCAGTAGTTCGCCGGCCTGCCGCCGTACTTGCGGACGGCGTCGAAGAGCGTCAGCGAGCCGCCGCCCGCCCCGATCACGAGCCCGAGGTCCCCGTCGAACTCGGTCACGTTCCCCGCGACGCCGCGGTGGTCCATCGCGTCGACGGCCTCGCCCGCGATCTCGAACTCCGTGGGCTCGCGCGCCTCGCGGGTCTCGTCGTCGCCGACGCCCAGGTCGACGAGCAGCCTCTTGTGCCGGCCGCGCGCCTCGTTCTCCATGTCCATGTGCGCGTCGAGGGCGACGAAAGAGCCGTCCTCCATCTCGGCCAGCGGGTTGATCTCCGCGAGCGTCATGTCGTACTCGACGAAGAGCTTGGCCAGCCGCGCGACGATCGGGACGAGCCGCTGGAGCGGCTTGCCGGTGACGCCGGTCGAGGCGATGACCTCCTTGGCCTCGAAGTCGCCGAACGGCAGCAGGTTCGAGAAGTGGCGGCGCCCGACCTTGTCGGGCTGCTCCTCGGCGACCTGCTCAATATCGATGCCGCCGACGGGGGAGAAGATCATCACCGGCTGCTTGCGGATGCCGTCCCACACGACGCCCGCGTAGTACTCCTGCTTGACGCTCGCCTTCGGGTCGACGAGGACGCCGCGCGGCCTGTGGCCGTTGATCTCGAGCTGGAGGATGTCCGCGGCGTGCGCGCCGGCCTCCTCGGGGGTGTCGGCGAACTTGACGCCGCCGGCCTTCATGCGGCCGCCGGTGAGGACCTGGGATTTGATGACGGTGGGCCCGCCGATGCGCTCGGCGATCGCCTTCGCCTCGGCCGCATCCTTGGTGAACCCGTAGTCGGTGACGGGGATTCCGGCCCGCTTGACGACCTCGCGGGCTTCGTATTCGAAGAGTCTCATGCGGCCGGAGACCCTACAGATCGGGGCGTTTCGGCCGATGTTTGCGGACGATGCGCCGCACGCTGGTCATCCTGACCGCGGTGGCCGCCATGACCGGCACCGCCGATGCCGCCGCGCCCGTGCGCGGCGGAGCTTTATGCTGGGACTTCGACCTGCTCGGCGCCGACACCGCCGACCGGCTCGAGGGCACCTCCTCGTCAGATCATCTCGCCGCCTACGCGGGCGACGACGAGGTCGTCCTCTTCGCCGGCGACGACTGCGCCGCGACCGGGCTCGGCAACGACGTCGTCCACCTCGGGCCGGGGAACGACGAGGCGGCGTCGGGCGCCGGCGCCGACCAGGTGTTCGGCGGGCCCGGCAATGACGTGCTCCTGCCCGGCCTCGACGCCGACCGCGCCGACGGCGGCGAGGGCGACGACCTCATCCGCGACGAGCGCGGCGACACCGCGCCCGACGTCCTCGTCGGCGGGCCCGGCCACGACGTGATCCGCGCCGTCAACGGCGCCGCGGACACCGTCGAGTGCGGCCCGGGCTACGACGTCGTGATCGTCGACCCCGTGGACGTGGTGAGCGAGTGCGACCGCATCGAGATCGCGCGGCGCCCGCGGCTGAGCGCGACCGCCGTGCGCACCGGCGTGCGCCCGAGCTTCCTCGTGCGCTGGACGCCCGGCGACCTCGCGCTGCCCGCCCGCGTCACCGCGCGCCTCGTCGGCGCCCCCTCGCGCAGGCCCGGCTGTGCCGTCGGCTCGTGGCGACTGGCCGGCGCGGCCTCGCTGCGCCTGGCGTGGCGCGGCCTGCTGCCGGCCTGCCCGGGCGACTACGCCTTCTCCCTCACCTACGCGGCAAGGGCCTCCGGCGGGCCGCTCGCCGCGTGCGAGCGCCTCGCCGGCGCGCCCCGCCGGGGCTGCGTGCCGTCCGAGAGCCTCGGCGTCGTCGCCGTGCCGGTCCGCTAGACGGGCTGCGCCTCGAGCTCGTACGCCTCGGCGAGCTCGGGGTCCTTGCGCGCGAGCATCTCCGCGAGGTCGACCATGACCTTGCACTGCTTCCACGTGGCGTCGTCCTGCATCTTGCCGTCGATCATGTGGACGCCGCGGCCGTCCGGGATCGCCTCGATGACCTTCTTGGCGAACCGGACCTCCTCCGCGTCCGGGGAGAAGACCTTCTTCGCGATGTCGACCTGCACCGGGTGCAGCGACCACGCCCCGACGCAGCCGAGGAGGAACGCGGCGCGGAACTGGGTCTCGCAGCCGACGGTGTCCTTGATGTCGCCGTACGGGCCGTAGAACGGGAGCAGGCCGGCGCTGGTGCAGGCGTCGACCATCCTCGCGATCGAGTAGTGCCACGGGTCCTGCATGTACGAGGCGCGCGCGCCCTCGACGTCCCCGTTGGCGGGGTCCTCGATCGTCCGGTAGCCGGGGTGCCCGCCGCCGACGCGGGTCGTCTTCATCCGCCGCGAGGCGGCGAGGTCGGCGGGGCCGAAGCTCATGCCCTGCATGCGCGGGGACGCGGTCGCGATCTCCTCGAGGTTCACGACGCCCATGCCGGTCTCGAGGATCGCGTGGACGAGGATCGGCTTCGTCAGGCCGGCCTTCGCCTCGAGCTGGGCGAGGAGGCGGTCGACGTAGTGGATGTCCCACGGTCCCTCGACCTTCGGGATCATGATGACGTCGAGCTTGTCGCCGATTTCGGTGACGATCCGCGTGATGTCGTCGAGCACCCACGGCGACGCGAGCTCGTTGACCCGGGTCCAGAGCTGGGTCTCGCCGAGATCCATCTCGCGGCCGACGCGGATCAGGCCCTCGCGCGCGGCCTCCTTGCGGTCGACCGGGATCGCGTCCTCGAGGTTGCCGAGCAGGATGTCGACCTTCGTGGCGAGGTCGGGCGCCTTCGCGACCATCTTCTCGTTCGAGAAGTCGAGGAAGTGGATCATCCGCGAGGGCAGGAACGGCACTTCCCGGACGGGCTCGGGGGCGTGGATGGCGAGGGGCTTGAAGAAGTCGCGAGGGTTGCGCATACGTGCACAAAGGCTAGCTCTAGGCTCCGCGCGGTGCCCCTCCCGCCCGATCTGCAGCCGACGGCGCTCGAGCTGGCGGCCGGCACGCTCGTCGGCTGGTCGCCGCCCCCGCCGCTGCCCGAGGTGCCGCCGTCCCTCACGCCGCTCGACGCGCTCGAGGAGGCGCTCGTGCCGGCGCTCGAGCGCGGGCGGTGCTTCGTCGCGTTCTCGGGCGGGCGCGACTCCTCGGCGATGCTCGCGGCGGCGGTGGGCGCGGCCCGACGGCGCGGCCTTCCGCTGCCGATCGCGGTGACGCTGCGGTTCCCGGGGCGGGCCGCGACGGACGAGGACGAGTGGCAGGAGCGCGTGATCGCCCACCTCGGCGTCCCGGCGTGGGAGCGGATCGAGCTCGGTGACGAGCTCGACATCCTTGGTGCGGTCGCGCGCGAGAAGCTCCTGCGCCACCGGCTGCCGTGGCCCGGGAACGGGCACGCGCTCGTGCCGATGCTCGAAGCGGCGCGCGGCGGCACGCTCGTGAGCGGCATCGAGGGCGACGGCCTGCTCGACCACTGGCAGTGGGCGCGACGGCCCGGCGCCCGCGGCGTGGCGCGGCGCGCGAAGTCGCGCCTGCCGGCGGCGTTGCGGGCGATCGAGGCGGAGCGGCGCGGGCGGCCGTTCGCGAAGTTGACGTGGCTGACCCCGCAGG
>DASZDF010000221.1:0-1909 GCA_035942275.1 Solirubrobacteraceae bacterium
GTCCGGGAGGGGTGGGCGGCCAAATCATGCGTATTTGATGGCAATGTCGCCCACCCGGTCGTCACCGGAGCGGCGCGAGACGGTCCTCGCCAGGGGTGGGCGGTCAAATCGTGGGTAGCCGGTGAGAATGTCGCCCACCCCGTGCGGGCGCGGGCGCGCCCCGACGGTCCACTACACGGGCGGCGGGGTCGAACTCCCGTCCACTGACTTCGCGGGCGTTGCACGTTTTTCCCGCTCTTTGCGAGCGAGCCGCGATCACGGTCGCGACGCAGCGTCTATAAAGCGGCGCGAGAAGTTCTGTGTATTCGACTAGCGCGAAGGAGCGCCTTCATGTCCCGCCACATTCGCCCGCCGCGCCACGCGCCGGCGCGCCCCCTCAGCCTCGCTCAGAAACGCGTCCTCGTCGCGCTGGTGAGGGCGTGTCCGGAGCTCGGCGACGAGGCGGACGTCGGCGCGGCGGCGCGGATCAGCGGCGTGAAGCCGAACGCGACAGCGCTCGCGCTGCAGGGACTCGTGCGACGCAAGCTCGCGGTCGTGCACGCGGACCCGGAGGCGTGGTCGCCGACGATGGCCGGGCGCGGGATGGCGAAGTACGTGCGGGCGCAGGAGCCGCGCAGCGCTCCGATCGCGGGATCCCGCTGGACCGACGCATGAGCCTCGTGGCTGCGATCGCGGCGATCTGGCTCGGCGGTCTCTCGGTGATGGTCGCGCTCGCCCGCGCCGCCGCGGTCGGCGATGTCGCGCTTCGGCGAGCCTCGCCGGAAGGCGACGGCGCACGCGGCACGGACCGCAGCTGACATTCCGGGTTTCCCGTGGCGCCTGCTTCGGGCATAGCGCACCGGAATGTCGTTTGTCTTCGTTCCCACACCCTCGCCCGATCGCGCGCTCACGAGCGCTCAGAAGCGGGCGTTGCTGGCGATGAGGCGCGGGGCGGAGCTCGAGGCCTCCGCGATCGCGGACGCGGCCGGCATGAAGCCCAACGGCGCGGCGCTCGCCCTTCGCGGGCTCGAGCGGCGCGGGCTCGTCGCGCGGCAGGAGGGCGAGCCGCCGGCGTGGAGCGTCACGTTCGCCGGCCACGCGCTCGCGCAGCGGCTCGGCGCGAACGATTAGCCCGCGGACAGCTCGGCGTGGCGGCGGCCGGCCGCCTGGTAGGCGGCGATCTGCGCAAGCGTCGCCTCGCGGAGGTCCGCTCCCCGCTCGTACGCGCGGTACCAGTCGACGATCGCCCGCAGCCCCTCGTCGAGGTCCCACAGCGGCCGCCAGCCGAGGCGGGTGCGGGCGCGGGTGGAGTCCAGGCGCAGCGTCGCGGTCTCGCGGGGATGGTCGCCCTCCTGGACGGCGACGGGGATCTCCGCGCCCCACATCGTCGCCAGCCGGTCGACCAGCGCGCGGACCGGCAGCGCCTCCTCGGCCGCGGGCCCGAAGTTCCAGCCCGACGCGGCGCCCTCGTCCCCGGCCGCGAGCGCCTGGGCCAGGAGCAGGTAGCCCGCGAGCGGGTTGAGCACGTGCTGCCACGGCCGGACGGCCTCCGGCGAGCGCAGCGCGACGGGGGTCCCTTCGAGCGCCGCGCGCATCACGTCGGGCAGCAGCCGGTCCGCGCCCCAGTCGCCGCCGCCGACGACGTTCCCGGCGCGCGCGGTCGCGAGCGGCAGCGAGTACGAGGAGCGGTACGCCGCGGCGACGATCTCCGCCGCGGCCTTCGACGCCGAGTACGGGTCGCGGCCGCCGAGGGGATCGGTCTCGCGGTGGCCCCAGTCCGACCCCTCGACCGGGGCGTAGCACTTGTCGGACGTGACGACGACGACCGCCTCGACGCCGCAGACGCGCACCGCGTCCAGCACGTGCGCCGTCCCCTGGACGTTGACCGCGAACGTCTCGGCGGGCTCCGCATACGAGCGGCGCACGAGCG
>DASZDF010000222.1:0-4223 GCA_035942275.1 Solirubrobacteraceae bacterium
TGGCGAGGGCGCAGCTTGCGACGAGCCGCGCGAGCGGGTGCGCGTCGTCGGTGAGGCGCTCGAGGCCCTCGGTCGTGCGCTCGAGCCCCGCGTCGCGCCACATGGCGTCCTTCGTCGCGTCTGACGGGGGCGGGACGGGCTGCGGCGCGGGCGGATCGGCCGTCGTTCTCGCGTCCGGGTCCTCGGTCGCGGCGGTCGCGGCGCGGGCGCCGCAGACTAAGCACTCGCTGAGGGAGTTCGAGGCGAGGCGGTTCGCGCCGTGGAGGCCCGTGCAGGCGGACTCGCCGACCGCGTAGAGCCCGCCGACGGTCGAGCGCCCGTGGAGGTCGGTGACGACCCCGCCCATCATGTAGTGGGCGGCGGGGGCGACGGGGATGAGCTCGGCCTTCGGGTCGAGGCCGGAGTCGCGCAGCGCCTTGACGACGTTCGGGAAGAGGCTCGGGTCGACGGCGCGCATGTCGAGGCCGACGTGGGTGGCGCCCGTCTGGCGGCGCTTGTCGTGGATCGCCATGGCGACCTCGTCTCTCGGCGCCAGCTCCTCGACGAAGCGCTCGCCGTCCGGGCCGTGGAGCGTCGCGCCCTCGCCCCGGATCGCCTCCGTGATGAGGAAGCCCTCGCGTCTCGGGATGCCGGTCACCGCCGTGGGGTGGAACTGGAGGAACTCGAGGTCGGCGAGCTGGGCTCCCGCGCGATGGGCGAGGACCATCCCCGCACCGGTGGAGCCGGGCGGGTTGGTCGTCCGCGACCACAGCGCGGCGGCGCCGCCGGCGGAGATGATCGTGGCGCTGGCGGCGACCGCTCTTCCGTCCTCGATGAGGACGCCGACGACCCGTCCGTCGCGGCACCAGAGGTCGGCGGCGCGGGCAGCGTCGAGGACGGTGATCCTCTCGTGCTCGACGGCGAGCGCGCTCAGCTCGCGGACCACCCTTCGCCCGGTCGCGCTTCCCCCGGCGTGCACGACGCGGCGCTTCGAGTGGCCGCCCTCGAGGCCGAGGGCGGGGTTGCCGTGGCGGTCGGCGTCGAAGCGGACGCCGAGCTGCTCGAGGTGGCGCACGGCGTCCGGGGCCTCGGCGACGAGGGTCCGCGCGGCGCTGGGGCGCGTGAGGCCGCGGCCGGCGGTCTCGGTGTCCCTGAGGTGCTCGTCCGGTGAGTCGTCCTGCGCGAGCGCCGCCGCGATGCCGCCTTGCGCCCAGTAGCTCGCCGTCTGGGCGAGCGGGGTGGCGGAGATGAGCGCGACGGTGGCGCCGCGCTCGGCGGCGGTGAGCGCGGTGTAGAGGCCGGCTCCACCGGCGCCGATGACGGCGACGTCGGCGTCGATCCTCGTCGGCTGCGGCACGGCGGGTACCGTAGCCTCGATGCCGCCCGCGGTCCTGCTGTCGCACCCGTCGTCGCTCGAGCACGACACGGGTCAGCACCCGGAGCGCGCGGCCCGGCTCGTGGCGTTCGAGCGGGAGTACGCGGAACGGTCGCTTTCCCTGTCGCGCGTCGAATCGCCGGCGGCCGATCGCTCTTTGCTCCACGCCGTGCACCCCTCGGCGTACGTGGACTCGATCGAGCGGTTCGTGTCCGCTGGCGGCGGGCCTCTCGACGTCGACACCGTCTGCTCGCCGGGATCGTGGGACGCGGCGGTTTTCGGGGCCGGCGGCGCCTGTGCCGTCGTCGACCTCCTGCTCGGCGGCGAGGCGTCGTTCGCGGCCTCCGTCCACCGTCCCCCGGGGCACCACGCGGAGGCGGCGCGGGCGATGGGGTTCTGCCTGTTCAACCACGTGGCCGTCGCGGCGCAGCACGCGCTCGACGCGTTCGGCGTGGAGCGGGTCCTGATCCTCGACTGGGACGTCCACCACGGCAACGGGACGAACGACATCTTCCACGCGTCCGACGAGGTGCTGTTCGTCTCGATTCACGAGTCGCCGCTGTATCCGGGGACGGGGCCGGCGTCCGACGTCGGGAGCGGGGCGGGCTCGGGCTACACCGTGAACCTGCCGGTGCCGGCGGGGTCGGGGGACGAGACGTTCGTCTCGCTGGTGGCGCACGTCGTCGCCCCGCTCGCGCGTGCGTACCGGCCGGGGCTGATCCTCGTGAGCGCGGGGTTCGACGCCCACGCCGACGACCCGCTCGCGGACTGCCTGGTGACGGATCGGGGGTACGCGGCGATGGCGGGTTGGGTGCGGGCGGTCGCGGGAGAGCTGGGCGTGCCTGTGGGGGTCGTGCTCGAGGGCGGCTACGACCTCGGAGCGCTGTCGCGGAGCCTGTGCGACGTGCTCGAGGCGTTCGCGTCACCGGTGCCCCCGGCGCCGCCGGAGGTGCCGGTCCACCCCGAGGCGGAGAGAGCACAGGCGCGGCTCGCCGAGCGCTGGCCTACCGCCCGAACATGAGTGGCGAGAAACCCGTGATATAGACGGGTTTCTCACCACTCACTGCCTAACGCTGCTTCCGGCAGCCCTCACCAGCCTCGCTGTAAACGCCCGGGCCCAGCGGACCCGCGCGAAGGCGCCCTTTGCCGCCGAGCTCAGGGCTGCGTCGTCGGAAGCGTCGGAGTCGTGGGGATCGTGGGCGTGGTCGGAACGGTCTGCGTCGTCGTCGTCGGAGGCGGGACAGTCGCCGCAGGCGCAGTCACCGTCGCGGGCGGGACGGTCACCGTCGAAGGCGCCGTGACCGTCGGCGGAACCGTGGCCGTCGGAGGCGTCGTGGTGGGAGCCGTGCCGAGGACCGTCCGCGCCGCGCCGTCGGGATCCTCGGTGAGGTCGACGAAGGCGACGGCGAGAGCGGCGAGCGCGAGGGCGGCGACGACGGCGGCGACGGCGATGGGAATCCGCCAGCGCGGCGTGGGCTGGACCGCGGTGCGCGCGGCGTAGCCGCACTCGAGGCACCAGTGCTGGTCCTCGGGGACGGGGCGCCCGCAGCGCGGGCAGGGGATCGCGCCCGTCGGCTCGGGCGGCTCGGGCGGCGGCGTGGCGCTCACGAGGGAGCGTCGGGCGGCGGCGGCTCGACGGGCGTGACGCGCAGCGGACCGGCCTCGCTGACGACGGAGCCGCGCAGCGGCGTCCCGCAGCCGGGGCAGAAGTTGGCGTCGGTGCCGTGGAGCGTCCCGCAGCGGGGGCAGGCGGCGATACCCGGCTCGCGGAGCTCGACGAGCGGCCGGCGAGCGTCGAGGGCGGTCTCGAGCGCGCGGAGCTCGGCGTCGATCCGCTGCAGGGAGGCGAGCTTCTCCGCGACGAGGTCGGGCCGCTCGCGGCCGAAGCGATGGAGGTCGAAGCTCAGCCCGCCGAGGTCCCGGAACGAGACCTCGCGGAGCCGCCGGAGGTCGCGCATCCTGCGCCGCATCTTCGTCCGCTCGCGGAAGCGGGGAGTGGCGTCGGCGGGAGCCTCCTCGACGGTCGCCGGATCGGCGGGCGCCACGACAGCCGCGTCCGCGCCGGGAGGAGCAACCGCGGTCGCGGGGTCGACGGGCGGCACCACGGTCGTCGAGGCTTCGCTCGCCGGAGCGTCAGCCGCGGTCGCCTCAGCCTCCGCCCGCCGCCGCCGAAGCCGAGGAAACCGTCGCCGACCCGCGGAAGGCGCGGCAGAAGCGGCAGCAACGGCAGCAGGCCCCGCAACCCCCGCGGCAGCCCCCTCGGTCGGAATGACCGCCGGAGCAGGCGGGGGGACGGCGCCGGCCGGAGCGTCGACGGCGGAGACCTCGCCGCCCGCGTCGGAGCCGGTCGCGGCATCCGCGCCACTCGCCGCGTCCACTTCCGAGCCGCTCGGCGGAAGCGGCCCGCTGGGCGCGCCCACCTCCGCGCCGCTCGACGCGAGCGGCTCGCTCGGAGCCTCCGCCTCCGACCCGCTCGTCGCGAGCGGCTCACTCGCTGCCTGCGTCTCGGCAGCGGTGGGCGCGAGCGGCTCGCTCGCTGCCTCCGTCTCGGCAGCGGGGGGCGCGAGCGGCTCACTCGCCGCCCCCGGCTCGCTCGCCCTCGCTGCCTCTTCGGGCGCCGGCGCGGCAGGAGGAGGTGCGGTCGGCGCGAGCGGCTCGCTCGAAGGCTCCGCCGCCGGCGCCGACCACAGCGGCGCGTCGTCGGCGACGGGCGCGGGGGTCTCCGGGGACGTCGGCGCTTCCGCCGCACCCGGGCCCGCCAACGGGTCGCCGCTGGTGAGCGGGCGCGCGGGGGCCGCCTCGGCGGGCGTGGCGGGTGGGGGTGCCGGAGTCGCGAGCGGGTCGCCGGACGTGAGCGGCTGCGTGTGCT
>DASZDF010000223.1:0-6982 GCA_035942275.1 Solirubrobacteraceae bacterium
GGCATGGCCTACCTGCCCGCCGCGAAGGCCGAGCCCGGCACGGAGATCGAGATCGACGTGCGCGGCAAGACCCGCACCGCTCGGGTGGAGACCAAGCCCCTGTACCGACCGGAGGAGAGCTAGATGGCCGAGGCCTCGTACCCCGACGAGCTGCTGTACCACCCGGAGCACGACTGGGTCCGCCTCGACGGCGACGTCGCCACGTTCGGGATCACCTGGTTCGCGCAGGACGCGCTCGGCGAGGTCGTCTTCTTCGACCCGCCGGAGGTCGGCTCGAGCACCACGGCGGGGGAGTCGTACGCTGAGGTGGAGTCGGTCAAGGCGGTCTCGGACGTCATCGCGCCCCTCAGCGGCGAGATCGTGGAGGTCAACACCGCCCTGGGCGACACGCCGGAGACGATCAACGACGACCCGTACGGGGAGGGCTGGCTCGTGAAGGTCCGCCTCTCCGACCAGTCCGAGACCGAGTCGCTCCTCGACAAGGCCGCATACGTACAGACCCTGGAATGAGCCGCTACACCGCCGTCACCCCCGAGGACCTGCGCGAGATGCTCGCGACGATCGGCGTGGGCTCGCTCGACGAGCTCTTCGACCGCCAGATTCCCGCGGGCGTGCGGCTGGACCGGGCGCTCGACCTGCCGGAGGGCCTGCCCGAGCAGGCGGTCTACGAGCACCTGCGCGACCTGGCGGCGAAGAACACGTCGACCGAGGACGAGATCACGTTCCTCGGCGCCGGCATGTACGACACGTACGTCCCGGCGATCGTCGACATGCTGATGGAGCGCTCGGAGTTACTGACGCCCTACACGCCCTACCAGCCGGAGATCTCCCAGGGCGGGCTGCAGGTCATGTTCGAGTACCAGACCGCGATCCGCGAGCTGACGGCCCTGCCGGTCTCGAACGCGTCCGTCTACGAGGGCCCGAGCGCGCTCGCCGCCGCCGGCTACCTCGCCAAGCTCGCCAACGGCAAGCGGAGGTTCGTCATCAGCGCCGGCGTGCACCCGCACAGCCGCGAGACGCTGCGCACGATGGCCCGCGGCTACCGCATGGAGGTCGTCGAGGTCCCGCTGCGCGACGGCGTCACCGACCCCGACGCGTGGGCGGCGGCGATCGACGCCGAGACGAGCGCGGTCTTCGTCCAGCAGCCGAACTTCCTGGGCGCGGTGGAGGACGTGGAGGCGCTCATGGGCGCCGCGAAGGACTCCCCGGCGGTCTGCGTGGCGCAGGTCGACCCGCTCACGCTCGGCATCCTCAAGCCGCCCGGCGAGTGCGGGGTCGACGTCGCGGTCGGCGAGGGCCAGCAGCTCGGCAACAAGCTCGACTTCGGCGGCCCGTCGTTCGGGTTCTTCGCCGCCACCGAGGCGTACCTGCGCCGGATGCCGGGCCGGATCGCCGGCGAGACGCGCGACGTCGACGGCAAGCGCGGCTTCGTCCTCACGCTCCAGACGCGCGAGCAGCACATCCGCCGCGAGAAGGCGACGTCGAACATCTGCACCGCGCAGGCGCTGAACGCGCTCGGCGGCGTGGTCCACCTGTCGTGGCTCGGGCGGCAGGGGATCGTCGAGCTCGGCAACCTGCTGCTCCAGCGCACCGCCTACGCGCGCGAGCAGCTCGCCGCGCTGGAGGGCGTCGAGCTGCTCCACGAGCAGCCGGTCGTCCGCGAGTTCGCGGTGACGCTCGACGCCCCGGTGAAGGCCGTGATCGCGCGCTGCCAGGACCAGGGCGTCAACCCCGGCCACGCGCTCGACGGCAACGGGCTGCTGGTGGCGCTCAGCGAGCGGCGCTCGCGCGCGGACATCGACCGGCTCGCCGAGGTGCTGGGCGCCGCGGTGGCCGCCGAGCGGGGCCGCGTCGAGGTGACGGCATGACCGACACGCTCACGATCTTCGAGAAGGGCCGCGCCGGGCGCCGCGCGTTCGTCGCGCCGAAGCTCGACGTCCCCGAGCGGCCCCGCGACGAGCTCCTGCCGAAGCGCTTCCAGCGCGCCGAGGCGCCGCGGCTCCCGGAGGTCTCCGAGCCCGAGATCGTCCGCCACTACGTGAACCTGTCGAAGCGCAACTTCGACCTCGACTCGGGCTTCTACCCGCTCGGCTCGTGCACGATGAAGCACAACCCGCGCCTGCACGAGCGGGTCGCGGCGCTGCCCGGGTTCGGCCGGCTGCACCCGCTCCAGGACCCCAAGCGCGCGCAGGGCGCGCTCGAGCTGATGTGGAACCTCGAGCGCGCGCTCAGCGAGGTCTCGGGGCTGCCGCACGTCTCGCTCCAGCCCAGCGCGGGCTCGCACGGCGAGACGGCGGGCGTCCTGCTGACGCGGGCCTACCACGAGGACCGCGGCCAGACGCGCCACAAGGTCCTCACGCCGGACACCGCGCACGGCACGAACCCCGCGACGGTGACGATGGCCGGCCTCGAGGTCGTGAAGGTCGGGACGAATCCCGACGGCGGCGTCGATCTTGATGATCTACGCGACAAGGCCGACGAGGACGTCGCGCTGCTCATGCTGACGAACCCGAACACGCTCGGGCTCTTCGACCCGAACATCGAGGAGATCGCGAAGATCGTCCACGACGTCGGGGCGATCCTCTACTACGACGGCGCGAACCTGAACGCGGTGATGGGGCGGACGCGGCCCGGCGACATGGGCTTCGACATCGTCCACTTCAACCTGCACAAGACGTTCACGCAGCCGCACGGCGGCGGCGGGCCGGGCGCGGGGCCGATCGCGGTCTCCGACCGCATCGAGCCGTACCTCATGGTGCCGCGCGTGGTGCGCCGCAACGGCGGCTTCTACCTCAACGACGACGCTCCCAAGACGATCGGCCGCCTTCGCGGCTTCCAGGGGAACTTCGGGACGTTCGTGCGCTCGTACGCGTACATCCGGTCACTCGGCGCCGAGGGGCTCCAGGACGCGTCCGAGGTCGCGGTCCTGAACGCCAACTACCTGCTGGCCCGGCTTCAGGAGGAGTGCGGCGACCTGCTGCCGGTCGCGTTCGGGGAGCGCGGTTGCCTCCACGAGTTCTGCCTGTCCGGGGCGCCGATGAAGCGCGAGCTCCAGATCAGGACGCTCGACCTCGCCAAGCGCCTGCTCGACCACGGCTACCACCCGCCGACCGTCTACTTCCCGCTGCTCGTCGACGAGGCGCTGCTGGTCGAGCCGACGGAGACCGAGACGAAGGAGACGCTCGACGCGTTCGCCGAGGCCGTCGGCGCGATCCTCCGCGAGGCGCGCGAGGACCCGCAGGTCGCGCGCAACGCGCCGTACTCCACGCCGGTGCGCCGCCTCGACGAGGCGGGCGCGGCGAAGCGCCCGGTCATCCGTCAGCCGATGGGGTGACGCCCCTCTGGGAAGACCTGCGGTGGCGCGGCCTCGTCCAGGACCACACGGAGGGCCTGGAGGACGCCGAGCGGCTGACGCTCTACGCCGGCTACGACCCGACGGCGCCCTCGCTGCACGTCGGCAACCTCCAGCTCATCATGACGATGCGCCGGTTCCGCGATGCCGGCCACCGCGTGATTGCGCTCGCGGGCGGAGGGACCGGGCTGATCGGCGACCCGAGCGGCAAGAGCACGGAGCGCGCGCTGCAGGACGAGGCGACCGTGCGCGAGTGGGCGTCGTTGCACGAGGGGCAGATGCGGCGCCTGCTCGGCGAGGACACGATCTTCGAGAACAACCGGGAGTGGCTCGAGCCGCTGACCGCGACCGAGCTGCTGCGCGACGTCGGCAAGCACTTCCCGATGGGCTACATGCTGGCCAAGGAGTCGGTGAAGACGCGGGTGCACGGCGAAGGGATGACGTTCACCGAGTTCGCGTACATGCTGCTGCAGGCCTACGACTACCAGCAGCTCTTCGACCGCCACGAGTGCCGGCTGCAGATCGGCGGCAGCGACCAGTGGGGCAACATCACCGCCGGGATCGAGTTCATCCGGCGTACGCGCGAGGCACGCGTCCTGGGGATGACCACGCCGCTGCTGCTGCGCGCCGACGGGCAGAAGTTCGGCAAGAGCGAGCAGGGGGCGGTGTGGCTCGACCCGGAGCGGACGCCGCCGTACGCCTTCTACCAGTTCTTCCTCAACACGGCCGACGAACACGTCGGGATGCTCCTGCGGCGCCTGACGCTGCTGCCGCGCGTGGAGATCGAGGCGCTGGAGGCCGCGCCGCCGGAGACGCGGGCGGCGCAGCGCGCGCTCGCCGAGCACCTCACGACGATGGTGCATGGGGAAGAGGGGCTCCGGCACGCCGAGGAGCAGACGCGCGCGCTCTTCGAGGGCCAGGGGCTGGGCGACGTGATCGATGTGCCGGCGGAGCGGGCGACGTCGTGGCCTGTCCTCTTCGTCGATGTGGGGCTCGCGAAGTCCCTCTCGGACGCCCGCCGCCTGATCACCGGCGGCGGCCTCTACGCGAACGACGAGAAGATCGTCGAAGGCTCGGAGCCGCCACCGCCGAGCGACGACGTGCTGCTGCTGCGCAAGGGCAAGCGCGAGCGGCGCGCGGTCCGGCTCGTCTAGCGCGCGTCGACCACCGACGGCCACTCCTCGAGCGGCGCGCCGGCGAGCTTCTTCTCGGCGTTCGCCTTCGAGGTCGTGGCGGAGAACGCGGCCTGGAGCCAGTCGTTGATCGCCGCCGTGGCCAGCACGCTCGCGACGATGCGCCCCTCGCGCGGCCGGATGACGCGCAGGCCGACGAGCCCGAGCGAGCTCCACGTCCCGACGCAGCGCGTGCAGGTGATCAGCTCGCCGGCCGCGTAGCGCAGGCGGCTGCCCTTCGGCCGCCCCTCGCTCTCGTCGACGACGGCGACCCGCGCCCACGCCCCGACCTTCTCCTTGGCGAGCGCCTTGCTGAGCGCGAAGGTGGCGAGCCCGAGCACCGGGAGCTCGGACGCGGGCGGCGCGTCGCTGCGGCCGCTCGCGAGCACGCCCGCGAGCAGCGCCGCCCAGGCCGCGTTGATCGCGGCGTAGTCGAGCGCATTGGTCGGCGTCTCGTCGATCGGTTCTGCCATCGCGGCGGCGCTACCCAAGCTCGTGGACTACAGAAACCCCGGCTCGTGCCGATCGCGCGCGTTCTCAACCCGCGCGCACGACAGCCGACCAACCGGTACGACGCCCATGTCGGGAGGACTCAAGGCATTCGTGATCGCTGCGGCCCTGGCCGCGCTCGCCGCGACGACCGGCGCGACGCTGTCCGCGTACTCGTCGACGTCCGGGAACGCGGGCAGCACGTTCGCGACCGCCGCGACGTACTCGACGTGCCCGAACACCACGATCACGCCGACGTACCTGACCGGCTGGGAGTCCGGCCGCAAGGGCGCGCACGCGGACGTCTTCGTGGGCTTCGGCTCCGCTGCCGGCTCGACGGTCCAGAGCACGGTCGTCCGATCGGGCGCGTACGCGCTGAAGTCCTCGCCGGCCGGCGCGGCCGCCTACATGGGCTGGTTCAGCCAGGCGCTGCCGGCGTCGACCACGGTGCGCTTCGCGCTGCGCTTCGAGACGCTGCCGACGGCGAACGTGCAGGAGCTGTTCGCGGCGCGGGCGACGGGGTCCGCGATCCTGCGGTACGTCGCCGCGTCGCAGACGCTCACGTTCGCGCTCGCCGGCACCGCGACGGTCACGTCGGCGTCGTCGGTCGCGCTGGTCGAGGACCAGTGGTACGTGATCGACCTCAAGTACGACCCGTCCGCCGCGACGCAGCAGCTCGCGTGGAGCCTGGACGGCGTCGCGCAGCCGTCGGTCTCGACGGCGGGGACCGTCTCCGGCATCTCCGAGTTCCAGTTCGGCACGAAGGTCGCCGACACGTACAACGCGTACTTCGACGACGTGATGCTGACGTCGAGCGCGTCGCACTACCCGCTCGGCGACGGCCGCGTCTACGCGCTGGCGCCCGACGGGATGGGCGACCTGACCGCCGCCGGCACGAGCTTCGTCAACGACGACGGCTTCGCGCTCAACGCGAGCTCGTGGCAGCGGCTCGACGAGTCGCCGCTGAGCACGTTCACCGACTACATCGCGCAGACGGTCCAGAACACGAACTACGCCGAGATCACGTTCGCCAACACGACCGAGACCTGCATCCGCGCTGCGGCGGGCTACATCACCTTCCACACGCTGACGAGCAGGGTCTCGAACGCGAAGTTCCTCGTCTACGACGGCACCACTCCGAGCACGATCCGCGACGGGACCTTCACCCACACGACCGGGCGCGATACCGCCAAGCCGATCACGCCCGCGACGACCTGGAGTCAGTCCGCGCTCAACGGCCTCACCGGGCGGTTCGGCTTCTGGAGCGGCGGGCAGAGCAACTCGCCATCGCCGCTCCTCGACGGGGCGCTGATCGAGTACGAGGTCCCGCAGTAGCGGCCGGCCGGCCGCGCTCCGGGGCGCGACCGGCGGCTCTCGCCGCTAGTACGAGTTGTCGGTGACGAAGTAGTAGTTGCCGTCGGCGCCGAGCAGCGGCACGCCGAACGTGTCGAAGTCCGGGCCGCCGGTGCACTGCTGGGTCGCGAAGCAGGCGGGCGCGGGCTTGGCGCAGACGATGCCGTCCTTCGGCTCCTTGTCCTTCTTGTCGCCGTTGTTGACGAAGGCCGCCGGCGTCGGGCTCATGTGGTCCGGACAGCCGAGGGCGGCGGTGGCAGGCGCGGGGGCGAAGAACGCCGCCGTCGTCGCCGCGACGAAGGCGGCAAGGGTGAGGCGAAGACGCATGGGACCCTCCTTGATCGCGACCCCGTGCCCCTCCCGCGTCACCCCGGGATCTCTGGTGACGGACGGGACCGTAGCGCTGGAATCCGTCCTCAACCGAATCTTGAGGTGATTGGACACATGTTCTAGGGGCAGCGGACCCTCTCTCGCCGATGATGGAAGAAAGGCGAACGCGGAGGTCGCCCTTTAGCAACCCGGGGAGGGACTCGTTGTCCAGAAGGAAGTCGTTGATCGCGGCCGCAACATGTGCCGCCGTCCTCATGCCCGCCGGCGCCGCGCCGGCGCAGGCCTG